>DOMR01000272.1 GCA_003509845.1 Chitinophagaceae bacterium
AAGTGATTTACCATAATAAGTGGAACTAATAAAATTACCCGATTTGCTATCATACCAAAAAGCGCCATCTGCCGAATGACCAGCAGGAATGATAGCGCCTCTATCTTTTAAGGAAACGCCATACACTTTGCTTTTAAAATTAGTGGCTAATTTTAATTCATCGCCAATGGTCGTAGTCCATACATTCAAGGGACTCATTTTTCCTGCACTGCTATTTTCAATACCTACAGCTTGTACTGAATTATCTTCAACACAATACACCATTCGCTGTTGAATATTATCAAACCAACTGTTACCCGTGATGCCATGAATGGCAGGGGTGCTTCCAGTATACACTGCAGCATGTCCGCATGCCGTTACGGTTGGTAAATAGGAGATCAAATTATTATTACAACTTGCGCCTTGATTCATAAATCTTAAAAAGCCATTTTGTGTTTTAAAAAAGGGTTTAAAATTATTAACATAGTCCCAACGCATTTGGTCAACAACGATACCCACCACTAATTTTGGTTTTGCATCTGCTGCTTTAACTGGGTTGGATTTTTGAGCAAAAGTTTGTGTTGCTATTAAAGCTACTGTTAACAAAAGTGTAAATCGCATAAATTCTTGTTTAAATGATGTTGCAAATTACAGCAATTTATTAGTGTTTTAAACCTAAAATTTTATTAAATTTGCCTAACTTAATCACACTTATTATGGCAGATATATTTGAGAGACTCATTAAAAACTACGGCCCAATTGGCCAGCATCGTGAAAGAGCACATGGCTACTTTGCTTTCCCCAAGTTAGAAGGAGAAATTGGATCTAAAATGAAGTTTAGGGGGCAAGAAATGATTGTTTGGAGTTTAAATAATTATTTGGGCTTAGCCAATCATCGGGAAGTTCGAAAAGCGGATGCGGATGCAAGTGCTAAATATGGTTTGGCATTGCCGATGGGTGCTAGGATGATGAGTGGAAATAGTGATTTTCATGAACAACTTGAAGCTGAGTTAGCTAGTTTTGAAAATAAGGAAGATGCTATTTTAATGAATTATGGTTATCAAGGCATCATGAGTGCGATTGATGCTATTTGTGGTCGTCATGATGTGGTTGTATATGATGCGGAATGCCATGCTTGTATTATTGATGGATTAAGAATGTTGCCAGGTCACCGTTTTGTATTTAAGCACAATGATGTAGAAGATTGTGAAAAGCAATTACATCGTGCACAGGCCTTAATTGAAAAACAACAATCTGGTGGAATTTTAGTGATCACTGAAGGGGTATTTGGAATGGCCGGTGATCAAGGAAAGCTGAAGGAAATTGTCGATTTAAAATCAAAAGTGCCATTCAGAATGTTGGTGGATGATGCACATGGATTTGGAACACTAGGTAAAACAGGGGCTGGCGCTGGTGAGGAGCAGGGATGTCAGGATGGGATTGATTTGTACTTTTCCACTTTTGCGAAAAGTATGGCATCGATAGGTGCGTTTATGGCAGGGCCTAAAACGATTATTGATTATATCCGTTACAATATTCGTTCTCAAATATTTGCAAAAAGTTTACCAATGCCATATGTCGTTGGAAACTTAAAACGTTTAGAATTATTACAAACACAACCTCACTTAAAGGAAAATTTGTGGAAAAACGCTCTTGCGTTACAAAAAGGTTTGAAGGAAAGAGGTTTTGATATTGGTAAAACAGATTCAGTAGTAACACCAGTTTATATGAAAGGAGGTGTTGAAGAAGCAACGTTAATGGTGATGGACTTAAGAGAGAACTATAAAATATTTTGTTCAATAGTTGTATATCCGGTGATACCTAAAGGGCATATTATATATAGATTAATTCCAACTGCCGAACATACGCAGGAGGAAATTGATTTAACCTTAAAAGCATTTAGCGAAACAAAAGCGAAGTTGGATGCTGGGGCTTATAAGTCAGCAGAAATTCCAGATATGGCGAATAAGTAGCATTTTCTAAAATAGAAGTAGCGCATAAAATTTTAAAGAGCAGCATTGATTAGCGTAAGTCTAATTAATGCTGCTCTTTTTTTAGTACTTCAATACTCACATTCAATTCAAATCCAATAAGTAGAATGAGTGCATTTAAGTATACCAAAGTCATGACCACTAATACGGTTCCAATAGAGCCATAAATTTTACTATAGCTGCTAAAATTATTTACCCAATAAGAAAAGCCCAAGGTAGTAGCAAGCATTAAGAATGTGGAAAGGATGGCGCCCGGTGACCATAAGGACCATCTTTCTTTGATATGGGGGGCATATTTATAAATAAATGCATTTCCAAAAAATAGCAATAGAATAATAATACCCCATCTTAAAACATTCCAATAAGGAACGATGGTTTTGCGCTTAATATCAAAAACTTCTCTTAATAAAGTGGTTAACTGATCCTGTCCAATCAAAACCAATAAACTCGCAAATACCAATAAGATTAATATCAGCGTCAAGCGAATGGCGCGCCAGCGTTGGTGTAAAAAAAATGGTTTATGTTCCATATATGACTTATCAAAGCTGCGAATAATACCTGTCATGGCATTAGAAGCATAAAAAAGTAATAAAAGGAAACCAAATGAAAATATACCCACATGTTGGCTAAGTAAATCATTGATAATGTCAAGTATGAAACGATAAGTGCTTGAGTTGGGGGAAATGTCCTTGAATATGGAAAGTATCTGCTTTTTTATTTTTAATGTTTTTGGAAAGTAGGGAATGATTGAGAATAAAAATAAAAAAGAGGCAGGAAGCGCCATGATTAAATTAAATGAAATAGC
>DOMR01000157.1 GCA_003509845.1 Chitinophagaceae bacterium
TTGCCCTGCGTAGTATCCAACAGAGGCGGGCTTAAAGAATCTGTTATTGATACTATTACAGGTTTTGTGGTTGAAGTTGAGTATCCTGAAGATGTAGTAGAAAAAATTCAATTTCTTTTGCAAGACGAAAATGCAGCAAGAATAATGGGGCAAAAAGGCCGCTTAAATTATGAAGGTAAATTTACAGCCCCTATCTGGACCCAATCAATGAAAAATATTTTTAAAAATGTTTAATACACCCATCCTTTTCATCATATTCAACAGGCTCGATACCACAAAGAATGTATTTGAACAAATAAAGAAAGTGCAGCCGGCTCAATTATTTATTGCTGCAGATGGGCCGAGGATGCTTGTGGATGGAGAAAAGGAAAAATGTGAAACAGTTCGTAACTGGGTCATGAATAATTTAGATTGGGACTGTGAAGTAAAAACTTTATTTAGAGATGAAAACCTTGGATGTGGAAAAGGGCCTGCTTCTGCAATAGACTGGTTTTTTCAAAATGTTGAAGAGGGAATAATATTAGAAGATGACATAGTACCTGACATGAGTTTTTTCTATTTTTGCGAATTACAATTAATAAAATATAGAAATGTTAAAAATATATTAACAATATCAGGAGATAACTTTCAAGGCACATTTAATAGAGGTGATGGGTCTTATTATTATTCAAAATATGTACATATTTGGGGATGGGCAACTTGGAAAAGGACTTGGGATTTATATGATTTCAATATTAAAAATTGGGATATGTTTAAATCTAAAAGAAGCCAAGAGATATCAATGAATCCCATTGAAATACTTTATTGGACGGAGATATTTGATAATATTTATGCTGGAAAGAATGATGCTTGGGATTATCAATTATTTTATTTATCCATTTTTAATAATGGATTGAATGTTATTCCAAATATTAATTTGATTAAAAATATTGGATTTGGCGAAGGCGCTACTCATACAATTGATTCAACTCATATTTTATCAAAAATGCAATCTCATGAATATACTGAAGATAGAATTCCTTCTTTGATTCAAGTAAATTCTGAAGCTGATATTTATACTTTCGAGACTGTTTATTGTAATCTTAAGCCAATTGTTATTCAGAAAAAAAGTTTAATTAAAGGTATTGTGAGTAAACTATTAGGTTTTAATGTAACTAATAATAGAAAATGATTTATGGAAGAAAAATTAGAAATGAATTTTACTGGGGAAAGGTTGGTAACAAAAGTATTTGAATATTGGACATTGGAGCATTTGCATAGGTATGCAATAAGTACAGACTTTGTAAAAAACAAGGTAGTATTAGATTTGGCAAGTGGTGAGGGTTATGGATCAAATCTTTTATCTAAATATGCTCATTCTGTTGTAGGTATAGATATATCTGAAGAGGCAATTAAAAATTCCGTAATAAAGTATCAACGTTCTAATTTAAAGTTCCTACTTGGGTCTGCTTATAAAATTCCATTAGAATCTGAATCTATTGATGTTGTTGTTAGCTTTGAAACAATAGAACATCATGATCAACATGAGGAAATGATGAGTGAAGTTAAAAGGGTTTTGAAAAATGATGGAATTTTAATTATTTCTAGTCCTGATAAAAAAAACTACTCAGATATACCGAAGTATACTAATCCTTATCATGTTAAGGAATTATATACGGAGGAATTTCATAATCTTATTGAACAATACTTTCAAAATACATATATGCTTTATCAGAAATCTATTTTTGGATCAATTATTTCTTCAAGAGAAATTAATTCAAATGGATTAAAAGAATTTATTGGCAATTATTCAGCATTAGACTCTTTCAGCCAAATTCAAAATCCAGTGTATAATATTTGTATTGCTTCCCAAAGTTCATTACAAGATTTTCAATTAAACACAAACAGTATATTTTTTAACAATGAAATTATTTCGAATTATATTAATGCTAACAATGAATTAGAGGTATTGAAAAGTAAATATATTGAGGTGGAAAATATATTAAATTCTAATTCGTATAAATTGGGAAGGTTTTTTACATATCCAATTAGAAGTATAAAAAAATATCTGCAAAAGTCATAATTATATTTTCTGATAAGTTTATTATGAATATTAAACCAGTAATAATTATTCCTGTTTACAAATCCAATTTAGACGATTCAGAGTTATTTTCATTAAATCAACTAATTCTAACTTTAGGCGATTTTACAATTTATTTTATTAAACCCCATGCCCTCAGTCTAAAGAATTATCCTGAAAATAATATTAAAGTTTTAAGTTTTGAGGATAAATATTTCGATTCACTGAAAGGGTACAATGAACTTTTAACTAGTTTGTTTTTTTTTAAAAAATTTAGGCATTTTACACATATGCTTATTTATCAACTCGATGCTTTAGTTTTTAAGAATGAGTTATTGATTTGGTGCTATAAGAAATTTGATTATATAGGAGCACCGTGGTTTAGGGGATACTCTTCAGGAGAATCTACTCAAGACTTTATAGGCGTGGGTAATGGAGGATTTTCTTTACGTAAAATAAACAAGTCAATATCAATATTAACGAGGTTGAAATTTGCTATCTTACTTTATAAAATTAAAAATAAATTAAACTTACTATTTAGAAAAAATATAAAAGGATTAAGTTATATCCAATTAAAAATTTATCAATTCCTTAATATTAATTACGATTCCATCTATTTAGAAAAACTTTTAAATCGAAATTGTTTTAATGAAGATGGGTTTTGGAGCATTTGGATTGCTAATTCCTTTAAAGATTTTAAAATTGCTTCATTAGACGAAGCAATTAAGTTTAGTTTTGAAGTAAACCCCGAGACATTATTTCTTATGAATAATTCAATTTTACCATTTGGTTGTCATGGGTGGATGAAATATGACTACAAGACGTTTTGGGTAAATCATATCAATTTTACTTAGGTTATTTTTTCATGTTAAATTATGCGTTTTTTTAATGCAAAATATGGCTGCAATTAAAATCCACTAAAAAATGCCTTTAAAATTTATTTCAAATATTCTCTCTGAATATAAAAAAATGGCACTTCGTTTAAAAGAATTTAGAGGCAATAAAATATCTGTAATAATAGCATTTTATTATTTCAAATTTAAAAGAAAACATATACTTGCTCATCCAAATATAATTATAAACGGGTTGAAAAATATATCTACCGCTGATATTTTATCGTTAGGTATTGATTACAATGGATTGGTAAATATAAAAGATTATACTTTTTTAAATGTTCAGGGTAAATTAATTGTAAAGGGTGCTTTTTCTATTGGCAGTGGATGCCGTTTCTATATTGGATCTAAAGGCGAATGTGTACTCAATAAAAACTCTTATGTAAGCCCATTTACTAGTTTTATTATTGAGCATGGTATTAGTATTGGTGAAGGATGCGCCATTTCATGGCATTGCCAATTTTTAGATGAAGATTTTCATACAATCGAATATGAAAATAAAAAGGTAATAGGAGATCCTAAAATTGTTATTTCAGATAATGTTTGGATTGGATGTTATGTAAATGTTTTTAAAGGAACTTTTATTGCCCGGGGCTGTGTCGTTGCTGCCAATGCCATTGTGAGAGGGGTGTTTGATGAAGAAAATTGTTTGATAGCAGGTAATCCTGCAAGAGTGGTAAAGAAAAATATTTGCTGGCGTTAAAAAAAGCATCTCATTGAACTCTCCTAAAATATCAATAGTAACTCCTTCTTTCAACCAGGGTCAATTTATAGAACAAACCATCCTTTCTGTTATTAATCAAGGTTATCCAAATCTTGAGTACATTATTATAGATGGAGGTAGTACGGATAATACATTAGATGTCATAAAAAAGTATGCAGATCGGATTACATATTGGATTAGCGAGCCTGATAATGGTCAAAGTGATGCTTTGAACAAAGGATTGGAAAAATGTACCGGTGACATATTTAACTGGATTAATAGTGATGATTATTTAGAAACCGGTGCTTTATTAATAATTGCAGACGCTTTTAATAATGTCAATACTGATATAGTTTGCGGTTATACTAGCATATTTGAAGATACTGTAGAAAAAGAGGTTGTAAAACATAGAACCACAGTATATGGCTGTTTAGAAGCAACACTGGTACAGCAGCGTATCAGCCAGCCAGCTATGTTTTATCGGCTTTCTGTTTTAAAAAATCTGGGAGGAATAAATACCAATTTACATTACATTATGGATTTGGAACTATGGTTCAGATACTTGTGTAGCAACGGGCAGGATAAAATGATTTTCAAGGATGATTTATTTGCTCATTTTAGAATACATGGCGCATCTAAAACAGGAGCTTATGAAGAGAGGTTCAGGGAAGAAGAGAAAGCCATTTGGTTTTATTTACTTTCCATCTTAAATGCTAACAAAATTTGGGTGTTGTTTTTTAAAACTGCAAATGAGTACAAACCTTTAAAAGCATGGGATAACAATTTATTAAATTACCAGCAGCTAGAAATTGAACTTTCTCAGAGGTATTTATTTGCTATAATTAAATCAGGAAATAAGTTACTGGGGAGGTTGTCATTTAATACCCTTTTCAAATCAGGCAGGCTGTCTGTAAATGTTCAAAATATAGCATTGTTTGTAAAATTGTTTATCGGGAATATTCCCTTCAGAAAATATTTTAATAACCATGCCTAAGGTATCTGTTATTATACCCTGTTATAATCAGGGTCTTTTTATAGAAGAAGCGATTGATTCTGTATTGGTGCAAAGTTATCAAGATTTTGAAATCATTGTAATTAATGATGGCTCTGATGATGTTGTAACTATTGATATTTTAAATGGTTTAAAAAAAAGCCATACTACTATTTATCACATTACTAATGCAGGGGTATCTGCAGCTAGAAATTACGGTATCATACATAGCAGCGGAACTTTTATATTGCCTCTTGATGCAGATGATCGTATAGATAGCCGTTTATTGGAAATGTCAGTTTCGTTATTAGAGCAAAACCCGCAATTGGAATTAATAGCAACCGGTGTTAAGTTTTTTGGAGAAATAAATACAAAAGAATTGTTGCCAGCTTATAATCCTAAACAACATCTTTTACAAAACCTTTTCTTTAACACGAGTTTGTTTAGAAAAGCCAGTTTTGATAAATTAAATGGTTATGATGAATCTTTTAAGGAAGGTTGGGAAGACTGGGATTTTTTTTTAAGGCTGGTAGATGATGTAGCACAAGTCTACGTTATACAGGATTATTTGTTGCACTACCGTATAAAATCTTCAAGCCGAAATGCTGATTTACTAGAGGAGAAAAAACAGCGGGTAGAGCAGCAGCTTTTCTTAAAACATATTGAAAAATTCCAAAAATATTTCCCTGAACCTATACAGATTTTCAGGGATCATCAGTTTTTGCTAGAACAAAGTGCAAATTTTGAAAAATACAAAAACGAACTTTTAAATTCAAAGAGTTATCTACTTGGAAATTTTTTATTAAATCCATTTAAATGGATATCTAAACTAAAGGGAGGCTCAAAATAATATGTCGTTGGTTTCTGTTATTATACCCAATTACAATCATGGCCGCTTTTTATCAGAACGAATTGATTCAATATTAAACCAGAGTTTTACTGAATTTGAATGTATTGTTTTAGATGATGCCAGTAACGACAATAGTAAAGCAATAATTGAAGGGTATGTGACAAAAGATACACGTATTAAGTTTTACCCTTTTGAGAATAATAGCGGGTCTCCTTTTGTACAGTGGAATAGGGGAGTAGAACTTGCCAGCAATGATTTGATATGGATAGCAGAATCAGACGATTCTTGTGATACTACATTGTTGCAAACTTTGGTGAATGAGCATTTGAAATATCCACATATCGGGCTTGCTTATTGCCAAAGTTTAAAAATAGATGCAGACAGTAATATTTCAGGCTCCTGGAAGGATTTTACATTTAATATGGATGCAGAATTATTTAACGTAAATTTTATTATGGATGGGATGGACTTTATATCAAATTTTCTTATTCATAAAAATGTAATTCCAAATGCAAGTGCCGTGGTATTTAAAAAATCAGTTTTTGGGAAGGCTGGAGGTGCTGATGTATTTTTAACGACCAATAGCGACTGGCTTTGCTGGCTTACGATGCTGGTAAATCATTCAGTAGCTTTTGTACCCCATCCTTTAAACAAGTTTAGGTTTCATTCAGATAGTGTAATTGCAAAACACAAAAGTTTTTGTTCTCCTATTTACAAAGAGCAGTTTGATTGCAGTATGCGCTATCGCTTTGAACTTTGGTGCAAAGAGCAGCGAGTGCATTTGAGTGCTAAAATACTGGCTGTAAATCAGCAATACATCTCATATGATATAGGTAACAGGGGGCTGCATTTATTTCGAAATGGTAAATGGTTAAATGGGCTTGCAGATATAATTAAAGCATCTGTTTTCCCCCAATTTACTTTGGGTTATGTAAGAAGAATATTCAGGAGGGGGAATTCATGATTTCAATAATTGTATGTTCTACAAATGCAGAACTGCTTGCAAAGTTTAAGTTGAATGTGGCCGCAACTATTGGGATTACTTACGAACTTCTTGCATACGACAACAGACTTGTATGTAAGGGTATAGCCGAGGTTTACAATCAAATTGCATCTGAGGCTGCTTATGATATCCTATGTTTTGTGCATGAAGATGTAATCATACATACGAATGGTTGGGGAGAAGGAATTAAAAAACTATTATCAAATAACGGAATTGGCTTGGTTGGTATTTCGGGTGCAGTCTACAAATCAAAATATCCGGGTACATGGTCCACCTGTCACTCTTCACTTTATCGGACACATTCCATTCAGCATTTCAAAAAATCAGTACAACCAGTCGTTACCAATGTAAATCCTGGCAATGCATCCCATGCAGTTGTGGCGGTTATTGATGGGGTGTTTATGGCTACACGCAAAGATGTTTTTCATCAATATTCATTTGATTCTAATTTGCTAAAAGGGTTTCATGGCTATGATATTGATTATTCAATGAAAGTTGGTCAGAATTATGAGTTAGTAGTAACTTATGGATTGTTGATCGAGCATTTGTCAGAAGGAATATTGAATGAAATGTGGTTGCATGATAGTTTGTTGGTTCATGAAAAATGGAAGAATAAGTTACCTTTAAATTCTTGCAATCTAAGTGATAGGGAAATGCATTTCAACGACTACCTATCATCGAGAAATATCTTGGCAGTTGCTTTACACTTTCAGGCTAACAAACGTATTGTCTTACTTTATTATTTTCGACTGTTATTTACAATGGGGAAATACAATCGATTTAAATTTTCAAAATCCGTTCTGAAATATTTATTATTTTCTACCACATCAAAACCAATAGCTCATGCAAATAGAGGGGTTTGTTAGATTCCTAAATTGGGAATTTCGGAAATGTCTTCGTTTGATGATAGAATTGAAAACTATCTTTTGGATGCCAAGAAAAAAGATAGTTTTGGATAAATTGTTAGCTGATTATAACAATAATAATTTTTTCTTCATACAGGTAGTAGCTAATGATGGTCTTACTTGAGATAATTTGCGGGGATTTATTGAAAAGTATAATTGGCAAGGTATTCTGGTAGAACCGATACCTTATGTCTTTGAAAGACTAAAAGTTAATTATAGTGGTTTTTCAAAACTGAGTTTTGAGAATTCAGCAATTTCTTCCGAAACGGGATTTTCAAAGTTTTATATTATAGCAGAAAGAGATTTGAACAATAGTGGCTTGTTTGAAAATAATCAGGAGTATAAGATATATCAGCTTTCATCTTTTGATAAAGATACTCTATTTAAGCAGGGTTACATGCACCCATCCTTTGAGAAAAAAATTCATGAAATAGATATCACTACATTAAATTTCAATATCTTATTAAAAAAGTACAAAGTCAAAAAACATTATTGCTAGTAGATACCGAAAGATATAATTTTGATTTATTAAAAACATTTGATTTGAACAAGATTTCACCTGCTAGTATAATTTATTGAGACTAAACATATGAAGCTTTACGGCTATAAGTCTCTCGTTCGTAAATTTAGAAAAAAAGTCTTCAAATCATTTCAATGTAACAGGGTAATGTCTCGATAAAAGAATGAAATGTATTGGAAAATAATTGAAAATCATCCAGAGTTAATTTTCAAGGATAAATCAAATGAGGAAATACTTAGTGATACTGATCCTCTTTTTAAAGATGAAGCTAATATTCAATTGTTAAACTTTGGAATAGAAAAGTTTCAATTTAATAAAGGATATAATAAAGTTCATTTCACTCATTACACAGCTTTTATCAAAGACGTTTATCTTGATCCAATTTATTTCATCATAATAAAGAGAACAAATACATTAATCAGAGAGTCTATTATTTTTGATTGGTACAGGATTTCTTTTAAAAAATTTGTTTCCATTTTTCTGTTAAGGCATTTTAAGAAAATTAACGAGGTAGTTATATTTGATGCCAAAGTTGGCTTGAATGTTTTTCATTTTTATAATGATATTTTGCCGAAATTGTTCGTAGCGAAAGATAAATATTCAAATATCCCGATTCTAATTAGTGAAGAATTGTACGTTTCAAAATTATTTCAATATTATCTACAGTTTGATTTTGTTAAAAATAACACGTGACAAATTGTAAGAAACACACAATATCTTCATATAAAGAAAATCCACTTAATAAAAACACCAGAGTACAACATAGAAAACTTAAAAATGATTGTGGATCAGGCTTTATTGATGACACCTGTTGGCCAGGTGAATAATTTAAAGCTTTTTATTAATCGTAAAGAATCTTCCGGCCGAACGATTGCAAATTTTAAAGACCTTGAACCAATACTTCTAAAATTACATTTTACAATACTTTATTTAGAAGATCTAACCGTTGCGGAGCAAATAGAAATTTTCTCCATGGCCAAAATTATTGTTGGTATCCATGGAGCAGGATTAACAAATTTTATTTTTAGTTATAAAAATAACCCAAAAATTCTCGAAATAACCGCCGCAGACTTTATACCAACGCACTATTATTGGCTTGCACAATCATTTGTATTTAGTTATAATTTGTTTTTGGGTGGGAAAACTCGATTGTCTGAGAGTCAAATTAAATTTGATGTTGATATTATGCGGTTAACTAATATACTAGCCACTTTTTAATCTTTATTTGAATTTTTTTATGCGCATCGCTTTTGTGTCATTAATGGGGGGGGTACCTTGGGGCGGTAGTGAGGCTTTATGGTCTTCAATTGCCTTGTTTGCATTGCAACAAGGTGATGAGGTTTTTGTTTCAGTATATGACTGGGGAAAACCACATAAGAAATTAGAGCAACTCCAGCATATGGGTGCAGTCATTCATTATCGAAAAAGGTATAATGCTGACGTTGGTTTGTTGGGAAAAATAAAACGGTTTATCATACACCGCAGGCCATCAATTAATAAAGATTATCAGTCTCTGATTGGTTTTAAACCTGAATGTATATTAATAAGCCAAGGCGATAGTTTTGACCTGGCCATTCATCACAGACCTCTGTATACTTTAATTAAACAACATAAAATTGATTATTCGTTTATCTGCCATAGTCACGTGCAGTATAGTTTTATTTCACCAAAGGAAATTTACCCGGGGGCTGTTGAAATATTTCAACATGCAAAACATGTATTTTTTGTATCCCGCCGTCAATGGGCTTTGACGGAACGGAGGCTAGCTATGAAAATTCTTAATGGAAATTTTACCTGGAATCCATTGAATTTAAATACGCCAGATTTGTCCTTGGCCTGGCCGGCCAAAGAAAAAGTTCAGATGGCTATTGTTGGAAATCTTATTGGTACGAAAGGACATGATACAGCCCTTGAAGTATTATCTTCACCTCAATGGCAACAAAGGAATTGGGTGCTGAATATTTATGGTGAGGGCGAAGGGAAAATGTATTTGGAGGATCTTGCTAGATTTTATGCCATTTTCGATAAAGTTATTTTTCATGGATATGTTGGTGACATAATAAGTGTATGGAAGCAAAATCATTTGTTGCTGCTTCCGAGTGCAGGTGAGGGTCTTCCAATTAGCCTTGTAGAGGCGATGGTTTGTGGAAGAGTGGCCGTGGCAACTGATGTTGGTGGTAATGCTGAATTAATAATTGATGAATATAATGGATTTCTAGCAGTATCGCCGGCTACATATGCTTTTTCAGATGCGCTTGAGAGGTCGTGGAGTGTAAAAAATAAATGGGAACAAATTGGTACAAATGCTTTCAATAGCATCAAAACTGTACTTGATTTAAAGCCCCATGTAACAATTTACAAATTGATGTTAGAAAAAAAACTGGAAATCCTTAACTGAAAATCGGGATGAATATTAAAAGAAAACTACCTTCAAATTTTCGGTCCCAGGATATAGATTATTTTAGGGAACAACTTGAAATAAATCTGCCTCCCATCGGGGTTCGGGTAACTAATAATTATTGGCTTTTATTTACTTCAGGTATATTATTTAGTCTTTTTAAAATAGAGAAACAAAGTCTTTTATACGATTCCAGATTATCAGATAACGGGGGTAAAATTTTATTGGTAAAAAGGTTTATTAAAGCCATTCTAAAAAATAAAATTCAGTTCTTAAGAAAACATGCCGAATTTATAACAATTACAAACGAATGGTCTCAAAATTATTTCCATTGGTTTACTGAAGCCCTTCCCAAATTAGTGGTAGCAACAGAAAAAGGGTTTAAACCAATCGTTTTACTACCGGCAATTTATAATTCAGCTTTTCAGTTCCGTAGTTTAGAATTGATGAATATAGAATATAGAATATTTGCAGGAGAAGTATTGATTGGGAAACGTATTATCATCCCGAACCGTTTAGCTCCCTACTCAGCACATTACAACCCCCCTGTTATGAAGCGCATGGTTGAATTATTAAAGCTTTCACTTGCAGGGGATGCAAATAAAGGTAACAAGATTTATGTGAGCCGTCGACAAGCAGCAAAACGTAGAATTAAAAATGAAGAAACGGTAATAGAAGTTTTGAAAGCTTTTGGATTTTATATTCTTGAAACAGAAGATCTTAGTTTAGACGAACAGATTTCAATTATGCACCATGCTGACATATTTGTTTCAGCACATGGTGCCGGCCTTACTAATATGATTTTCTGTAAGGAGGGAACAAAGATTTTTGAATTATGTCTTAAAAATAAAATTCTAGATAAATGCTACTTTAATCTTGCCAATGCCATGGACCTTCATTATTATTACCAGTTTTGTGAATCCGCAGATTCAACAGATGATTATCATACATCTGACCTGGTTGTAGATATTCAGGAATTAAAACTAAACTTGTTTAAATTAACTAATGCACATGATTAAAGGCCTTGAAATATCGATTTATTCCATCTGGCAATACCTATAAGTAGTTGTCTTATGAGCGTAATTACTATTAAAGAAGTTATATGCCAGGAATGATTAATTTCGAAAAAAGGGTTTAAAAATCTCTCAAAACATTATTCTGAAATTAATTTTCTTCAAGATGGTTCAAATGATAGTGCTTCGGGTAATACTTTAAACTACTTTTTAAACAATTATAACTGGCAGGGAGTGCTTGTTGAACCTACACCTTTTTTGTTTGCACAGTTTCAGCGTAACTATATGCAACAAAAAGAGAATTTCGTTATTTTTATGCAGCAGTAAGTCGGAGGATAAAAAAATGATTATTTATGCGTTTGATGATAAATTTACGCCTCAAATACTAGATTGGTATTATCAATTAGGATCTTTTTCAAAGGTGTAATTTATAATCATGCAATTCCGAATATATACAATAATATAGTTGAAAAAAAAGTGCCTTTGCTTACTATTGAGACTATTTTTAAAGCCATTTTTGCCGGAATAAAACTTAGAGCTTTTTCATGTTGATACTGAACGGTATGATTTTGAAATTTTAAAGACACTTGATTTTGAAATTAATACTAAAGGTAACCCTAGTTGAATATACCCTCTTGATGTAGCAAATAGAAAGCAAATGATTTGCTTTCTTAAGAAAAATGAGTTTGTTTTATATAAGTGTAATCAGGGTTACATTGATATAACAAAATCTATACATAACACATAAAAGTGTGTGATAAAAGTTTTTTCCATTTTGAGAATTTTAGAGAAAAATATTTAATCAGTTTTAATGATTCAACCTTTAGTAAGTGTTTTAATGACCTCCTTTAATAGGGAGAAATATATCGGAGAAGCCATCGAAAGCGTTTTATCTTCCAGTTTAATCAACTTCGAACTCATAATTGTAGACGATGGTTCAACTGATAAAACTGTTACTATTGCCAATAGTTACCTTGCTGCTGACAACCGAATTAAGTTGTATGTGAACAAGGCAAATCAAGGTCAGTTTGCAAACAGGAATATCGCAGCTTCTTATGCAACCGGCAAGTATCTAAAGTACGTTGATTCAGATGATTTTATTTATCCCTTTAGCCTTAAAATGATGGTTGATGCTATGGAGGAATTTCCTGATGCAGGCCTGGCATTTTGCCTTACACATGGGCCTTGTAAAAAACCTCTGCCATATATAGTTTATCCTGAAGAAGCGTTATGCCAGCATTTTTTTGAAGGGGGGTTATTGTTTTGCGGGCCATCAGGTCTTTTGATTAGAAGAGATGCTTTTGAAAGAGTTGGAGCATTCGAGGAATTTGGAATGCCTTCCGATAATCATCTTACGCTTAAAATTGCCTCACGTTTTCCAGTTGTTGCAGTCATGAGGGATTTATTTTGGTGGCGCCAACATCCACAGCAGGTTTTCAGCCAGAATAATGGAAACCACCTAAATATTTATTTTAATTATACGTACTCAAAAAACATTATACAATACCATGCTTGTTTGAGTACATGTGAAAAAGATAAAATCTTGAAAAATTTAAAAAAAATTTATTTTTTAAATGTTTTAAAATTGGCATTTAAAAAGGGCCATTTTAAGAAAGCAGCTTTTTTAATTTCACGGTTTAATAAGCAAAATAAATAACGTGAAACCTTTAGGCACAATTGGTGTACCTTTTTGTAATGCGTAGAATTATATAATTATTATCTAATACAGTTCATTTGGTTAATTGACTTTAAAAGTTAATATACTTTAATAAATAATGTTTCAGTAACAAATATCTCTTTTCTGTTGCTTAGTACAAAAACAAAAAATTTCGTTCTGTTATTATCAATTCGTATAAAGTATCAAAAACTGGATGTTGAAATTGTTTATTAAAAATCTAAAAAAATCCTCAGCCAAGAATCATCTTTATTATGATTTGTACAATGACAAATATGCACAAATTTCATTAGGTATCCTCAGTAAAAAGTAAAAATTTAATTTAATGGTTTTTGTATTTTGTTAAATATTACTAATCAATTGACAACAACTTTGATTTGAAAATAATTTTTGTTTTAAATCATTTCTTACCTTCTCAAACTGCAGGAACAGAAGTGTATACTTCGTCATTGTGTGGGCAGTTACAACAACATGGTATTGAAGTAAAAGTGGTAATTCCTTATTATGGGAAAACTGAGTCTGCTGATTATTTATATGATGAATTGACAGTGCACCAATACTCCGAGCCCTCAATTGTAGATCGTTCATTAATCATGGGTTTTCGTGTACCAGACGGTCTAAAAAATTTTAAGGCTTATTTAAACAAAGAACAACCAGATCTTATTCACTTTCATGAGCTGGCTGGTAGCAATGGAATAACGCTGAAACATGTTCAGGCTGCCAAAGCAACCGGTGCCAGGGTAATAATGACATTTCATCTAGCTGGATATTCTTGCAAGACAGGCACTCTTGTTTTTAGGGGTGAATCGTTATGTAATGGTGAAATTGATTTGCGCAAATGCAGTACATGTTATCTGCATTCAAGAGGGTATACTAATGCAGCATACTATTTAACAGGCGCTTCTTCCATTTTATATAAATTATCCATAGATACATCTAAATGGCGTAACAGGGTCGGTACGGCTTTAGGTACCGTTCCAATTCTTGCCAAATTAAATACTGATCTGAAGACTCTTGTTAGCTCCTGTGATCGAATAGTAGCCATTACTGAATGGTATCAAAAGGTTTTGCAAACAAACGGGATAGACCCTAACAAGATTTCTTTTATACCACAAGCATTACCACTGGATAATGTTTCTGATTCGATAGTAAATAAGGCTGTCCATAGTCCACTACGGTTGCTTTTCTTGGGTCGAATAAATAAGTTCAAAGGGTTACATCTAATACTGGAAGCATTGAAAGCAATTGATACTTCTTTAGTTTCGCTTTCTATTTATGGGAATTCTGACGATGAAGCCTATGAACAAGAACAGCGGATTAAAACTGAGAACCAATCAAATGTATTTTGGGGGGGGAAGTTAGAGCAAAAAGATGTGATACCTATAATGCGAAAGCATGATATTTTATGCTTGTGCTCTACTTTTTCAGAGATGAGCCCCTTAGTGATTCAAGAGGCCTTTGCTGCAGGTTTACCAGTGATTGCAAGCAATGTTTATGGTAATGCAGAGCAAATTACTCATGCTGAGAATGGTTTATTGTTTAAGTTTAATGATGTTGAAGATCTGCGAAGGCAAATTTTAAAATGTATTAATCATCCTGACTTACTCAATGATATGGCGAAGAAAATAACTCCCCCGCGTTCATTTAAAGATCTTGCATCTGATTATTTAGAATTATATAAAAGCATATTGAATTGAAAATTTTGCTGGTAATGGACCCGGGTATTCTTGTACCTCCAAAGGGATATGGTGGTCATGAACGACTTGTTTATATGTTTGCTAAAGCGTATGCAAAACTCGGACATGAAGTTCATTTGTTGGTAACGAGGGGTTCTGCAGTTGAAGGTTGTACGGTTCATGGATATGGGAAAGAAGGATTCCCTCCTAGTAAAATTGATGCATTACTAGCTATTCCTAAAGCATGGTGGTTTATTTGGAAGAACAGGAATAGTTTTGATTTGATACATAATTTTGGACGTCTTGCCTATCTTCTTCCAGTTCTAAATCTCAGGGTTAAAAAAATTATGACTTATGGAAGGGAAATTAGCAAACGCAATATTCTTTTAATAAATAAATTGAAAAACAAGAATCTTGTTTTTACTGGGTGTAGCTCAAATCTTGTATCACGTGGTAATGTTGCCGGACGGTGGGAAACTGTTTACAACGCTATCGATTTTTCAAAATACACATTGGTAGAAAAGGTTGCGGATGATGCACCACTTATGTTTCTGGGGCGTATTGAGCGTGTCAAGGGCTGCCATACAGCTATAAGAATTGCTATTGAAACTGGAAATATATTAATGATTGGTGGTAATATTTCGCCTTTAGATGATGAAAAAAAATACTTTGAAGAAGAAATACGTCCATTTATCGATGGTAAACAAATTGTATTCTTAGGGCCACTCAATGATGAACAAAAGAGCAACTATTTGGGTCAATCAAAGGCATTATTATTTCCAATAGAATGGCAAGAACCATTTGGAATGGTGATGGTAGAAGCAATGGCTTGTGGAACTCCTGTTATTGCATTTAGGAACGGTTCAGTTCAAGAAGTTGTTAGCCATGGTAAAACTGGGTTTGTTGTAGATAAGTATGAGCTAATGATAAAAAGTATTTCCTCTATTGAAAAGTTGGATAGAGGAGAAATTAGATTAGTTTCTGAAAAAAAATTTTGTGTTCAATTATTGGCTACAGAATACCTAAATTTATTTAACTAATGTTGTCTTCCTACAAGTTTTTGATTAGCGCTCCATTCAATAAAGAATACCCGATTAAGGCATTTGTTAGATTTTTAAGTTGGAAGTTAATTCGTTTATTTAAACTTCAAAACCTGAAAGTTAAATTTTGGAATAATCGCTTTTTTTACATAAATCATGATTCTTTTCAATCTATGTGGTTGATGTACAACTATATCGTGGATTGGGAAGAATTTTTATTCATACATTATTACCTGCGTAAGAATTCAATTGTATTCGATATAGGTGCAAATATGGGATTTTATACAATTTGGATCTCTCGGTCAATTGACGAACTAGGTCAAATTCATTCTTTTGAACCCGATACAAAAAATTTTAAAAGATTATCTCAAAATATTTCAATCAATCAGTTCAAAGGCCAATTTCATACAAATAATGTTGCTGTTTCAAAGCAGAATGGAAAAATGAAAATGACAATTGGTTTTGACGGTGAAAATCATTTAGTACCTTCAAACTTTGGAGGTAATTCATCAATAATAAATGTTGTTTGTTTAGACGATTATTGTAACCAACATAATATTAACAGAATTGATTTTGTTAAAATTGATGTTGAAGGATTTGAGTTAGATGTATTAAAGGGGGGGATATATCTCCTCACTCAAAAAAATGTTGATGTTATTCAGCTAGAAATAAATAGGGCTCTCATCAATTCTGGAACTACCCCAATAGAAATTATTTCATTTGTTGAGCAGAATGGATATACATTTTGTACTTATGATTTCAAAAGTAATAAAATAATACCTATAACTGTAAATGATGAACGTGAAAATTATTTCATCGTAAGCAACCTAGCAAATGTTAATAAGATATT
>DOMR01000120.1:0-2918 GCA_003509845.1 Chitinophagaceae bacterium
AAGAATAGGATTAAAAAGGGGGAGAACGATGGGTCTCGAACCCACGGCCTACAGTGCCACAAACTGTCGCTCTAACCTACTGAGCTACGCCCTCCATTTGGGGGGCAAAAATAAGGTAATTTTAAGGATGAATAAAATTAGTTTTCGTGTTTTTATAATTTTATCACAAAAACGCGCCCTTTAACCAAATTAAACACTTTCAAACTCATTTTGCGCTATTTTTGAAAATATAGATGCGAAAAATTATGACATACATAAAGCAAAATAAGTGGAAGGTATTCACTTCAGTAATTATTATTGGCGCAGTTTTTTTTGCGTTTAAAACAACTGAAAAACAAAACGGGGAGTCGCCTGAAATCCGTCATCGTAAATTACTATCCACTATTGGACATTTGTTAGAAACGGAGCATTATAGTCCGCGTAAAATTGACGATGATTTTTCTAAAGATGTTTTTAAGGAATATTTAAAAGCCTTAGATCCTGAGAAAAATATTTTCTTACAATCGGATATTAATGCACTTCGTGTGTATGAAACAAAATTAGATGATGAAATTCATGGGGATGCTATTTTGTTTCAACCCGCAACAAGCGTAATTTATGAAAAGAGGGTGACTGAAGCGCGTAAGGTATTCGAAACAGTCATACAAACTCCATTTGATTTTTCCATAGATGATTCTGTTTTATTGGATGTTGACGTTAAGCTAGCACCTTTGAATGAAAATGATAGGAATACTTATTGGCATCAAATATTAAAGTATAAAACATTAGATAGGTTTGTTAATTTAACAGAGGAGCGTGAAAAAAATAAATCAAAAGAAAAATTTGTTGTTAAGGCCGACTCAACTTTGGAAAGAGAAGCACGTGCTTCTGTAAAGAAAGAATATTTAAAAAGATTTGAACGTTTAGAAAAAACATTTGACAAAGAAAAAAGGTTCGAACTTTTTTTAAATACCATCACGGGCTTAATGGATCCGCATACGGACTATATGGCCCCTGTTGAAAAGCGTTCATTTACTGAGCAAATGAGTGGTACTTTTTATGGCATTGGCGCACAACTAACCCAGGATGACAATGGTATAAAAATCGCGAGTATTCAGCCGGGTGGCGCAGCTTGGAAGTCAGGACAGCTAGTGGTAAATGATGTAATTGTAAAGGTCGCACAAGGCGCAGACGAGCCTGTAGATGTTTCTGGTTATGAAACCACCGATGCAGTAAAATTAATTAGGGGGAATTTGGGTACCGAAGTTCGATTAACAATCCGCAAACCTGATGGGTCGTATAAGATAGTTGCATTGAAGCGGGAGAAGATTGTATTAGATGAGGGTTTTGCGCGCAGCGCGATCATTCAAAAAGGTGCTGATAAATATGGTTATATTTTATTGCCTGATTTTTATGCCGATTTTGAGCGCGAAGATGGTGCGAGATGTGCAAGAGATGTAGCAAAGGAAATTGAAAAGTTGAAGGCGGAAAATGTAAAAGGAATTGCGATTGATGTTAGATACAATGGCGGTGGGTCATTATATGAAGTGGTTCAAATGGCAGGTTTGTTTATTGATCAAGGACCCATGGTTCAAATTAGAAATAAAGAAGGCAGATCACAAACCTTATCAGACGAAGTGCCAGGCAGTATTTATAATGGTCCGTTGGTGGTGATGGTGAATGAATTTAGTGCATCCGCAAGTGAAATTTTTGCCGGGGCTATACAAGATTATAAGCGAGGAATAATTATGGGCAGTACTTCCACTTATGGAAAGGGTACGGTTCAAAGAAATGTTCCTTTTGGAAAACCTTTAGATGATTTGGGAATTCAGACAGAATATGGTGCAGTTAAATTAACCTTCCAAAAATTTTATAGAGTGACTGGTAGTTCTACACAGCGCAAAGGAGTAGTGCCGGATGTGATATTGCCTGACGAATATGAATTTTTAAAGTATCGTGAAAAAGACAATGAATCGTCCTTGCCTTGGGATGAAATGTCACGGGCTAAATTTCAAGTTTGGCCTGGTAATGCCCCAATTGCAGCAATTGCAGCAAAAGTTAATGATAAAATTGCAAAAGACACTTCCATGATCGCGTTCAAAAAGACACTTGCTTGGGTTTCCACACAAATGGATCGTCCTGTTCACTTAAAATTGGATAAGTATATAGCTTTCCGTAAGCAATTACAAAGCACCATGATCCAAAATGATAATCGCTTAAAATTGAAAGATAGCATGCAGGTGATTGCGCTTAAAGCGGATTACAATAAGTTTTATAATAATCCCGATAAAACCAAACAGGATCGTTATCAAGCTTGGTTAAAAGTTATTGCGAAGGATGCGCAGATCAATGAAGCAAGTAAATTATTGGGTGAATTTTCTGCACAAAATTGGGTAGCGAAAAAAACGAATTAATTAAACGGGAACTATGAAAGTGGAAGCATTGGATAAAGTGAAAAGATGGCATGTAATTTATACAAAGTCAAAGTGGGAGAAAAAGGTGGAAGGCTTGTTGTTGAAATCAGGCATAGAAAGTTGGTGTCCTGTTCAAAAAAAAGAAAGACAGTGGTCGGATCGAAAAAAAATCATTGAAGAACCTTTATTTAGATCTTATGTTTTTGTTAAAATAGAGAAGGAAGAGCATAGTAAAGTATTGGGTACCATTGGCGTGGTGAATTTTTTATATTTTGAAAAAAAGCCAGCCATCATAAGGGATAACGAAATTGAAACCATCCGAAAATATTTAGGATTGGCGAATGCTTCAATTCAAGTGGTCAACATGACTAACCTGCCGGCGCAAACTAAAGTTTCCATTAATCAGGGCTTATTTATGGGTCAAAAAGGGGAAGTGATTAGGTCGGGTAAAAAAACGGTGTTTGTGCAATTACAAAGCATTAATATGATGATGATGGTTGAATTTAAATTAGCTGAAATTTCAGT
>DOMR01000120.1:3006-11376 GCA_003509845.1 Chitinophagaceae bacterium
AGTTGATTGCTCCATTCTTCTCGATAAGGAGTTTCAATACGAATGTAATTATCGGTATATCCTTCCAGCATTAATTGGCTGGGATTTTCTTTTGTAGCCTTTGGCGACTCAAATAAAACTTTTCTAGTTTCCCCCAAATGCTGTGCAGTAAAATATTGTAATTTTTGGTAGGATAAATTTCTTAAAATTTTATTACGTTCCTGTCTAATGGGAATAGGGACGACCGGCTTAATGGTCAAAGCCTTGGTGGCAGCGCGTTCGGAGTAGGTGAATACATGCAAATAGGAAATATCAAGTGCATGAATAAAATCCAAACTTTCTTTAAAATAATCTTCCGTTTCCCCTGGGGAACCAACTATTACGTCAACGCCAATACATGCATGTGGCATTATTTTTTTGATATGTTGCACGCGCTCTAGATACAAATCTCTAGTATATCTGCGCTGCATTAATTTTAAAACCCCATCTGATCCGCTTTGTAAAGGAATATGAAAATGCGGCATGAACTGATCGCTTTTCGCCACCCAATCAATTATTTCATTCGTGATTAAATTGGGTTCAATGGAGGAAATGCGATATCTCGGAATATTGGTTTCTTGGTCCAGCGCTTTTACTAAATCAAAAAAACTTTCATCGTGTTTTTTGCCACCGGTTTGACCTTTCCCAAAGTCACCCAAATTAATTCCGGTTAAAACAATTTCTTTTACATTGTTATTTGCTAATTCATTTGCCTGTTGCACTACATTTTCAATACTGTTACTTCGGCTTTTCCCACGGGCTAGTGGGATGGTGCAAAAAGTGCAACTATAATCACAGCCGTCTTGGACCTTTAAAAAGGTACGCGTTCTATCATTCACTGAAAAAGAACTGTGAAAATCGGAAACATCATCAATTTCGCAGCTACAAATTTTTGCAGCATCGCCCTTGGTTAAATTGGCGAGGTGTTTAATTAAATTAAATTTTTCTGCAGCACCCAATACTAAATCAACCCCCGGAATGGAAGCTATTTCCTGGGGTTTTAATTGTGCATAGCAGCCTGTGATGACCACAAAGCTTTCAGGGGATCTGCGTTGAATCCGACGCACCAATTGGCGACATTCCTTATCTGCGTTTTCCGTAACTGAGCAAGTATTTATAACATATACATCTGCTTTCTCCGCAAAATCCTTCTTTTCAAAACCATTTTGTTCCAATTGTCGGGACAAGGTGGAGGTTTCTGAAAAATTCAATTTGCAGCCTAAAGTGTGAAATGCAACCGTTTGTTGTTTGCTCATGGGCCACAAAGGTAAAAAACCTTGGGGGAACCTTAAAATCTTAAAAATTACTTAAACCGGGTATTAATTTCCCATTTTGGCTAGATTCAATTAAGTTTGCAACTACTAAAATGGTCAAAAATGGACTTCAAAAAAATTAATAATTGGACGGGCTGGTTGGTTACTTTAATTGCATGTACAGTATACATCATGACCTCGGAAGCTGCAAGCAGTTTTTGGGATTGTGGGGAGTTTATCAGTAGTGCGTTTAAATTACAAATTCCACATCCGCCGGGGGCCCCGATGTTTGTATTGTTAGGCAGGATATTTATTATTTTGTTTGGCGACAATCCATTGACCGCGGCAAAGGCAGTGAATACGATGAGTGCATTGGCAAGTGGTTTTACCATTTTATTCTTGTTTTGGACCATTACCCATTTTGCAAAACGCATCGTTGTTAAGCAAACAGGTACTGAACCAGTTGGGTATCAAATTTTAGCTATTATGGGTGCAGGTATCGTAGGTGCGTTGGCCTATACTTTTAGCGATTCATTCTGGTACAGTGCTGTTGAAGGGGAAGTATATGCGTTAAGTTCATTCTTCACTGCATTAGTTTTTTGGGCGATATTAAAATGGGAACACAAAGCAGATCAACCCGGTGCAGATAAATGGATCATCTTTATTTTTTACATGATGGGTTTATCCATTGGCGTTCACTTATTAAATATATTAACCATTCCAGCAATCGTGATGGTGTATTATTTCAGACAATATAAACCTACCATCACTGGTGGATTGGTAGCGTTTTTAGTGGGTGTAGTGATCACAGGATTTATTCAAGTGGTGCTTATACAATTCACAATTAAATGGGCTGGGGCATTTGACGTAAACTTTGTTAACTCCATGGGGTTGCCATTTTTTAGTGGTTTTATTTTCTTCTTTGTTTTATTGGCAGCAATTTTAACATGGGGTATTTATTATGCAAATAAAAAAGGCCTTTATTTTTTAAAGTTAGGGGTGTGGTCAATGATCTTTATGTTATTGGGTTATACTACTTATATCACCACCATGATTCGTTCCAATGCAGATCCTTCCGTGGATATGTATAATGTAGATAATCCTGTCACCTTAGTTGGTTACCTTGGTAGAGAGCAGTATGGTGATTGGCCTATATTATTTGGACCAGATTATGTGGATAAAGTGGATAATATAGAAAATGGGGATCAGTATGTAAAAGCACCTACCAATTATGAATTGGCTGGTAAAAACTATAAGCGTGATTGGTCTTCTGCACCATCATCGCATTTATTTCCAAGAATGTGGGATGGCGAAAATGATCGTGGTCAAATGGATAGCTATAAGGCATTTGCGGGAGTTGTGGATGGCGAAGCGCCTACTTTAAGAGATAACATTAAATACTTTACGAATTACCAATTTGGTTTTATGTATCTGCGCTATTTCCTTTGGAATTTTGCGGGTAAGCAAAACGATTTACAAGGTTTTGGAAATGTGAGGGATGGTAATTTTAGTACGGGTATTTCCTTTATTGATAATTTCTTTTTTGGAGATCAGTCCAAACTACCGGATACGATTAAAAATAATAACAAGGCACACAATAGTTTGTTTATGTTGCCTTTCTTTTTAGGCTTGTTTGGATTTTTATTTCAATACCAACAAAATAAAAAAGATTTTATTGTGACAGGCTTATTGTTCTTTTTTACTGGATTAGCCATTGTACTTTACTTAAATCAAGTGAGTTTGCAACCCCGTGAAAGGGACTATGCTTATGTGGGATCGTTTTATGCATTTGCGATATGGATTGGGTTGGGTGTTTTGCAAGTCATACAATGGTTAACGAAGGTGGTGAATCAAAAAACTGCGAGCATTATTGCTACGGTGGTTTGTTTGTTAGCGGTACCTGCTTTAATGGCACAGCAAGAATGGGATGACCATGATCGTAGTCAAAAGTTATTACCCCGTGATTTGGCGCGTAACTATTTAGAAAGTTGTCCTCCGAATGCAATTTTATTTTCCTTTGGAGATAATGATACCTACCCTCTATGGTATGCGCAGGAGGTGGAAGGAATTCGCCCTGATGTGCGAGTGGTCGTGAATAGTTTATTAGGCTCTGATTGGTATATGCGAGAGCTTAGATATAAAGTAAATGAAAGTAATAAGTTTGATGTTATATTTTCTGAAGAACAAGTTTCAGGCAACAAATTAAATGTGGCATATTATAATGCTTTGCCTGAATATGGAGAAACAAGGTACTATAATTTAGATTCCGTATTAAGATATGTGGTAGGGGATCCTACTGGTAAGTATATGGCATCCACTACAGATGGACCTGTTAATATATTCCCTACGCACAAATTTAAAGTGCCTGTGAATAAGGCAAATGCTTTGGCATCAGGTATTGCAAAGCCAACGGATACCATGGTAGATGAATTGCTAATTGATTTTAATCCAAATCGTCAATATTTATTGAAAAATGAATTAGCGATGTATGCCATTATCGCAACAAGTGATTTTAAGCGACCCATTTGCTTCACTTCAACACAGGAGTTAAAAGAATTAGGCTTAGATAAGTATGTGCGTCAAACGGGTATGTCCTATCAGTTGGTGCCAGTAATGAATCAAACGATTGATGCAGATGTGGCATATAAAAATATGATGACTAAATTTTCATTTGGTAATGCAAAAAATCCAAATGTATATTTCGACGAAGAAAATAGACGCCACTTGAATTCAATGCGATTGGCTTTCTCGCAAGTCGCACAAGCATTAGCTATAGAGGGCAAGCGGGACAGTGCGCAGCAATTGCTCAGAAAATTTGACGCAGAAACCAATGAGAAAAACTTCCCTTATGGAATGACCTCCAATAGAGGCAATCAACACAATTATTTCTCTTATTTGTTCCTACAAGCTTGTTACGCTTCAGGAGAATTAAAATTAGCAAATAAGGTAAGTGTTTCCTTATTAAAGGATTTGAAACAAGCAGTCGCTTATTATAAATCATTAGGGGAAGCAATGAGTGATGATCAGTTTTTTGTAAATGCTGAAAATGCCTATCAGGGTAAGCCGAATAGCTTAGTCAATAAACAAATTGCATTTGTACAAGACATCTTAACCTGTGGCCAATTAATAGAAGCGGTTAACAAAATGGAAAAAGATTTCACAGTCGCTAAAAAATAATTAGCATTCATGTTATAATATAAGCCCTCTTTTATCTTTGGTAAAAGAGGGCTTATTATTTTAGGTGATCACTCAAATTACAATAAGGTGCACAAAGTTGCTACGACCGCGTCAATTTCTTGGGTCGTATTATATTTAGAAAACGAAAAGCGCACGGTAACAATATCTGAAGGTTTGTGGAGCGCGGCAATGACATGTGAGCCTTGTTGCGCGCCACTTGAGCAAGCGCTACCACCACTGGCGCAAATATGTTGAATATCTAAATTAAAAAGGAGCATTTCCGTTTTTTGATTCTTAGGAAAGTTTACGCTTAGTAAAGTATATAAACTTTCTCCAAAAGTATCTCCGTTAAAGCTAACGGTTGGGATATTATGCACTAGAGAATCGTACATGTATTTTTTTAATCCTGAAATATATTCCTTGTCTTTATCGTGGTTTTGATTTGACAATTCTAATGCCTTTGCAAAGCCAACAATGCCATATACATTTTCGGTGCCCGCACGCATGTTTCTTTCTTGTGCCCCGCCATGTAAAAATGGGTTGATTTTAATATTTTCATTGATATATAAAATACCTGTCCCTTTTGGACCATGAAATTTATGCCCTGCAGCAGTTATAAAATCAACAGGTATATTTTTCAAATCAAAATTAAAATGTCCTACGGTTTGTACCGTATCGCTATGGAAGTAAGCGTTGTGTTTTTTGCAAAGCGCACCCACTTCAAGTAAGCTTATGCAATTACCAATTTCATTATTAGCGTGCATGATGGTAACAATCGTTTTTTCGGGACTATTGTTTAATAATTCCTCTAATTGATTAACATCTATATGTCCATTGGGTAAAATACCTACATAAGACAATTTTACATGGTGTGCTTTCGCCAAATATTCAACTGTATGAAGCGTTGCATGGTGCTCAATCGGAGAGCTGATGATATGCTTACAACCCAAATCGGTCACCGCTGCATGTAAAACGGTATTGGTGCTTTCGGTGCCACCGCTGGTAAAAAATATTTCTGCAGGCTTCGCGCCTAATATAGCCGCAATTGATTTTCTAGCTTTTTCAATAGCCATACGTGTTTCACGACCATAGCTATATATGGAAGAGGGGTTTCCAAATTGTTCCTTAAAAAAGGGCAACATTGCTTCCAGCACATCAGCGTCGATGGGCGTAGTAGCAGCATTGTCAAAGTAGATTCTTTCCATACCCGTTAAAATTACTAAATGCTATGAATTATTGAAATAATATTATCGGCTAATTCGTCCGCTTCCAATTGCGTGGGGGCTTCCGTATATATGCGAATAATGGGTTCTGTATTACTGGGTCTTAAATGCACCCACTTGTTTTCAAAGTCAATTTTCATACCATCGATTTTATTAATCGCGTAAGTGGAAAATTGTTTTTCTAAACCTGCATATATCTTTTCTAATGAAATAGAGGCGTCTAATTCCATTTTTTTCTTGCTCATATAGTAAGCGGGTAAACTTGCTTTTAATGCAGCTGCACTTATTTTTGTTTTTGCCAAATGTGTTAAAAACAATGCAATACCAATTAATGCATCCCTTCCATAATGCAAATCTGGAACAATAATACCACCGTTTCCTTCTCCGCCAATGACTGCATTTTCTTGTTTCATTTTTTCAACCACATTTACTTCGCCAACAGCACTGGCGAAATAGGCGCAGCCGTTTTTTTCTGTAATATCTCTCAAAGCGCGTGTCGATGATAAATTACTTACGGTACTTCCTTTTTTATGCTGCAATATATAATCTGCAATAGCTACTAAAGTATATTCTTCTCCAAACAACTCCCCATCCTCACTTACAAAACATAAACGATCAACATCAGGGTCTACAGCAATACCTAAATCGGATTTGGTGGTAACTACAGTGCTGCATAATTCAGTTAAATGTTCTTTTAAGGGCTCTGGATTATGTGCGAAATTTCCATGCATTTCGGAATTTAACACCTTAATATTTGTAACACTTATTGCTTTGAGAAGAGCAGGTACTGCAAATGCGCCCGAGCTATTAATTGCATCCACTACAATAGAGAAGTTTGCTTTTTTAATCGCGCCAATATCTACCAATGGATAATTAATTATCGCGTCAATATGTTTTTGCAAACTGTTGTCATTCGAAATAATTTCCCCCATGGCATCTATATCCGCATAATCAAAATCTTCGTTCGCGGCTAATGATAAAATGGTTTTACCTTCTGCTGCGTTTACAAATTCCCCTTTATGGTTTAATAATTTTAAAGCATTCCACTCTTTGGGATTATGGCTGGCAGTTAATATGATACCACCATCCGCTTTTTCAAAAACAACACACATTTCAACGGTAGGGGTGGTGCTTAATCCTAACTGTATCACATCAATGCCTAAAGCAATCAAGCTCTGCTCCACTAAATTAGCAACCAAATTGCCGCTAATTCTGCCATCTCTGCCTACCACTACTTTTTTAGGGCCTGCCGATTTTTGCTTCAGCCAAGTTCCATAGGCGGAGGCGAATTTGACAATATCAATAGGCGTTAAGTTATCATTGGGCCTGCCCCCAATGGTGCCTCTAAATCCAGATATACTTTTAATAAGTGCCATTAACTATAGGTTATATTATAAAAATAGGTTCTGCAAATTTACTTTAAATTTTTGCTATAAAGTTGCTTAATTAGCATCAATTCAGCTTACTGTTTAGATTCGCTTTAAGTTTGTGTTCCTTTTATTAGCTAAATCATAAATAGGCAAGTTAGGAACCTCCCAATCGCTTATGAGATAAGTAACTAAAAATTGAATTGTGTCGACTTTTTTGGGTAAATCAACTCGTAGCTTTTTCGAATACCTTTTGATTTTACATGAAAAATATTTATTTGCTGATCGTTTACGCCAAATAGTATTTCACAATTAATAGTAAGCTGGTTGAGTTGCTTCACATTTTTTACTTCAAAATAGGACCAGGTGCTTTCCTTTTGTATTTCATATCCAACATATTCTAAATTATATTTAGTGCCATTCGCATTCAAATTTAAGCGTTTGGTCATGTATGCTGCAATTAACGCATCTGCTTTATTTTTTTGATTGGCTTGCGACAAATCGATCGTGGTTTTAGCATCAGCCCCCATCATTTTTTCAAGGTCATTGGTGAAAGTTCGAACGCTAATTTCGATAGTGGCTTCCTTTTCATTATGGTTAATTTCAATCACTGATACGAAAAAGGGGTGAATCAATGCAATCAATGCTGAAATAAATGGGTTGAATCCGATGAGCGCCATAATGTTTATTTGTATTTTACAAAGGTCTTGATTAATTTAACATAACAAAATTTTCATTTCATGGATAATTTGCTGATTTACCTCAGATTAGGATTTAGACATATCATCGATATCAATGGATCGGATCATATCCTATTTATATTGGCCTTAGTGATTAGGTATGTTTGGACCGATTGGAAAAAGCTTTTGGTTTTAGTCACATCCTTTACGATTGGCCATTCTGTAACCCTTGCATTAAGCACTTTAAACTGGGTCAATTTCCCCGTTAGTGTAATTGAGGTTTTAATACCCATCACCATTTTATTAACTGCGATATCCAATTATTTGGTCAAAGATTTCAGTTTTACCTCCAAATATCCGTTCATCTACTTTGCAGCCCTATTCTTTGGGCTCATCCACGGTTTGGGCTTTAGTAACTACTTAAAAAGCCTTTTAGGGCAGGAAGAAAGCCTTATTGGGCCACTTTTTTCATTTAATTTGGGACTAGAGCTGGGACAGCTATTGATTGTTAGTATTATTTTACTTTTTTCGTTTATATTCGTATCCCTTTTCAAGGCAGATCGCAGGTTATATCTCAGGATTGGGTCTTTTATAGCTTGCTTTTTTGCTTTAAATATGGTTTTAGATCGCATTGCCCCTTTTTTTAATTAAA
>DOMR01000120.1:11462-15096 GCA_003509845.1 Chitinophagaceae bacterium
TTGCACAAGACATTCGTAACAATCCAACGTCCAATCATGGAAACAAGTTTGAACAGTTAGGAACTATTTTAGCAACGCCCAACGAATATCGAACAGCGAGTGGGGCACCTGGACCTAAGTATTGGCAACAAAGAGCTGACTATGATATTAAAGCAACTTTGGATGAGAAAAAATTATTATTAACTGGTGCTGAAACAGTCACTTATTTTAATAATTCACCAGATGTATTAACTTATTTATGGTTACAGTTAGATGAGAATGAACATAGCACTGTCAATAATGGTGGCTTTCCTGAGGAAAGTAGAATGGGTCGCGCAGTTACACCTGCAACGATAGATAAAATGATAGAACAAAAATCAGACAATGGTTTAGGTCATATCATCTCCTCTTTAACAGATGCATTAGGTGCGAAATTAAAATACACCATCAATGGTACGATGATGCGTATTGATTTACCTGCTGCTTTAAAGCCAGGTCAAAAATTTACTTTCAAATTAAACTGGAGTTATAAAATTACAGATCGTATGACTGTTGCTGGTCGTGGTGGTTTTGAATATTTCCCAGAAGATGGCAACTATTTATTTACCATGGCTCAGTGGTATCCTCGTTTATGTGTGTATTCTGATTTCCAAGGATGGCAAAATCATCAATTTACGGGTCGTGGTGAGTTCGCTTTGGTTTTTGGAAATTATAAAGTAGCAATTACAGTACCAAGTGATCACGTGGTGATGGCAACAGGACAAGGACAAAATTATCCTGCGGTATTATCTGCTGCGCAGTTGGCAAGATGGACTAAAGCGCAAACTGCAACAGAACCTGTTGAAGTGGTTACTTTAGACGAGGCAAAAGCTGCAGAAAAAAATAAAGCAACAACGAATGAAACTTGGGTGTTTAATGCAGAGAATGTGCGTGACTTTGCATTTGGAAGTAGCCGTAAGTTTGTTTGGGATGCAATGGCTGCAAATGTGGAGGGTAAAAAAGTAATGTGTATGAGTGCTTATGGAAAAGAGGCGTATGGTTTGTACCGTAAGTTTTCAACGAAGGCAGTAGCACATACGATTAAAAGTTATTCTAAATTTAGTATTGCCTATCCATATCCTGTAGCACAAAGTATTGAAGCATCTAATGGAATGGAATATCCAATGATATGTTTTAACTATGGTAGAACAAGTGCGGATGGTACTTATACCGAGTCTGCTAAAAATGGTATGTTAGGGGTAATTATACATGAAGTAGGCCATAACTTTTTCCCAATGATTATTAACAGTGATGAGCGTCAATGGTCATGGATGGATGAAGGATTAAATTCATTTGTAGAATATTTGACAGAGGAATTATATGATAATAAATTCCCTTCTCGTGGTGGTCCAGCATGGTCCATTGCGGATTATATGCGTTTGCCTAAAGATCAGTTAGAACCCATCATGAGTAACAGTGAAAATATTATTCAGTTTGGTCCGAATGCTTATACAAAGCCTGCAACGGCATTGAATATTTTGAGAGAAACAATTATGGGACGTGAATTATTTGATTATGCATTTAAAGAATATGCGCGTCGTTGGGCATTTAAGCATCCTACACCCGCTGATTTATTCAGAACTATGGAAGATGCGAGTGCAGTTGATTTAGATTGGTATTGGAGAGGATGGTTCTACGGAATTGATCCAGTAGATATTGCTATTGATACTGTAAAACATGCGGTATATGATGCAACTGCAGCAGCTCCTGCCCCAATGGGTGGTGCTATGATGCGTGGTGGTCGTGGTGGAATGGGTGGTGGTGCAAGAGGAATGGATAAGCCACAGGTGCCTGCTTTTGATGACATTTCTAAAGTAAGAAATAGAGCGGATAAATCAATTGTGTTTTTAACAGATTCAGATACTTCACTTCGCGATTTTTATTGGAGATATGATCGTGGTATCGAGCCTTATGACACTGCTGCAAAACAACCTGCAATGAATTTTGGTGCGCCAGAAGCATTGACAGAGGCAGAGAAAGCAAAGTATACGGATGTCAATTTGTATGAAATCACTTTCTTGAACAAAGGTGGATTGGTGATGCCAATCATTGTTGAATTTACTTTTGCAGATGGCACTAAAGAAACACAAAAATTATCAGCACAAATTTGGAGAAAGAATGAAAATAAAGTGACGAGTGTTTTCTTAACCAATAAAAAAGCGGTGTCTATTCAATTAGATCCAATGCGTGAAACTGCAGATATTGATGAGTCAAATAACAAATGGCCAAATGTTTTGGCGCCTTCGAAGTTTACCATGTTTAAAATGAAAGGTTTTGGTCGTGGTCAATCTATTGGATTGTCACCAATGCAAAATGCACAAAACAAAAAATAGCTTGATTAAAATTTATTAAAGTAATAAATTTTTAAATTAAAAAAGTCCTTCCTGAATAAGGGAGGACTTTTTTATTAGGCCTATGCGCAAAAGCGATACCGAATAGGTAGGGCCTTAAATTTATTATCAAATACTATTGATGTGCTGCTGCTTTATAATTCTTCCATTTTTCAATGACCCCTTGCATATCGGATGGCAATTCGCTTTCGAAAACAATTTTCTCGTTGGTCGTAGGGTGAATAAAGCCTAGTGTTGCGGCGTGTAATGCGCATCTAGGACAAATCTCAAAACAATTGTCAACAAACTGTTTGTACTTGGTATAAATAGTACCTTTTAAAATTTTATCTCCACCATATTCCCAATCATTAAATAAAGTATGGCCAATATGTTTCATGTGCACCCTAATCTGATGCGTTCTACCAGTTTCTAAAATACATGATACTAATGAAACATAATTATAGCTTTCTAATAACTTATAATGTGTAATGGCGTGTTTGCCTATCTCACCTTCGGGATAAGCGTCAAACATTTTTCTATTTTGCTTGTGTCTGGCGATGTGCGCTTCAATCCTTCCTTCCTGTTCAGCGACATTGCCCCAAACCAAGGCCATATATTTCCGTTCCACCGTATGGTTGAAAAATTGTTTCGCTAAATGTGACGCAGCTTCGGGTGTTTTGGCAAGTACAATTAGTCCTGTTGTATTTTTATCAATACGATGTACTAGTCCAAATCGAGGCAATACATCTTCGCTTAAAGTTGGATTCTTCGAAAGTAAGTGATGTGCCACACCATTCAATAAAGTACCTGTATAGTTTCCAATGCCAGGGTGAACGACCATGTTGGAAGGTTTATTGATGACCATGACTGCTTCATCTTCATGTACAATATTCAAATCCATGGCTTCAGGCTTAAGCTCGGTATAATCAGGATTAATATAACTCATATACACGACCTCGTCACCTGGCCTTGTTTTATAATTGCTTTTGACTACTTTCCCATTCACCGTTAAAAAACCACCCTCAATCCCATTTTGTATTTTATTACGCGTGATTCCTTCAATATGACTTTGCAGCCATTTGTCAATACGCGTTGGCTCTTGCCCCTTGTCAATATTAAATACGAGTTTTTCGTAAATGGATTCATTTTGTTCTTCACCAACTATTTCTATTTCTTCTGACATGATGCAAAAGTAGGATATTGCGGCTTAGTTTGTAACTTTGTCTTATGCGTCAAAAAGTGTTTTTTGAAGATTTAGGGGTAAAATCCTATAAACCAACCTGGGA
>DOMR01000148.1:0-2324 GCA_003509845.1 Chitinophagaceae bacterium
CAACAAAATTAGTTATAAGATCTTTTAGGGAAGATGGGTTTTGCAATCGTAAAAAAAAGGGTTTAGTAACAACTAAATCCTTTTTTCATTAAATTACTATAAAATTATACATATGAAAAGGAGAGACTTATTAAAATACGCAAGCATGTTACCTATTGGGACAGGTGTTGCTGCAGGCTTAATACCAACTAAAACATTCGCGAAAACACCGGCTGCTAAAAGAGATATATTAAAAGAGTTGGGCATTCGGACATTTGTAAATGCTGCGGGCACTTACACCGCGATGACTGCATCATTAATGCATGATGAGGTGGTTGAAACCATTAAGCAAGGCGCAAAGAAATTTGCCATGTTAGATGAGGTACAAGATAAAGTAGGCGAAAAGATTGCAGAATTATGTCATGCCGAGGCTGCTACAGTGACTGCAGGATGTTGGAGTGCATTGGTATTGGGTACTGCAGGGGTATTAACTGGAATGGACATGAAAAAAGTAGCGCAACTACCTGATGTGACAGGTATGAAATCCGAAGTGATTGTACAAAAAGGGCATAACATTGGATATGTGCATGCATTAACAAACACAGGTGCCATTATTGTTGAAATTGAAACGGTGCAAGAGTTGGAAAAAGCGATCAATGAAAAAACAGCCATGATGTGGTTTTTAAATACTTATGCGCCGATGGGGAAAATTCAACATGAGGAATGGGTGGCGATTGCAAAAAAACATAAAATTCCAACGATGATTGATATGGCTGCAGATGTGCCACCAGTTTCCAATTTATGGAAGTATAATGATCTTGGTTTTGATTTGGTTTGTATATCAGGCGGTAAAGCAATGTGTGGCCCACAAAGTGCAGGAATATTAATGGGTAGAAAAGATTTGATCGCTGCAGCGCGCTTAAGTGCGCCTCCGCGTGGTGGAAATATAGGTCGAGGAATGAAAGTGAATAAAGAGGAAATAGTAGGCATGTATGTGGCACTTGAAAAGTACATCAATCAAGACCACGATGCAGAGTGGAAAATGTGGGAATCAAAAATTGATTCTATTAAAACAGCTGTTAATTCAATTGAAGGGATAACAACAGAAGTTTCAGTTCCTCCAATTGCGAATCATACGCCACTTCTTTTTATTAAGTGGGATGAATCTAAAGTAAAAACAACCAATAAGGACTTAATGTTAAAATTAAGAAATGGAAATCCTTCCATTGAGGTCATGGCAAATGGAACTGGAATAAATATTACCGTATTTATGTTACAAGAAGGGGAAGAGAAAATTGTAGCAAAACGCGTAAGGGAAGAATTATTATTAGCAAAAGCTTAATCTTTAAAAAATAAATTATGAAAAAAGTAATTATTTCAATTTTATGTTTGACCACATTTTTTTATAACGTGAATGCGCAATCGTATAGTATTGTTATCAAAGGTGGATTGGTGATTGACCCAAAAAATGGCATCAATGAAGTAATGGATATTGCTATTCAAGATGGTAAAATTGCAAGTGTTGCAAAAAATATAAATGCTACAGGCGCAGCACAAGTAGTGAATGCAAAAGGTTTAATTGTTGCACCAGGTTTGATTGATATTCATGGCCACGTTTTTGCAGGAACGCAACCTGATCGTTATTTAAGTGATGGTAATGGTGCATTAATGCCAGATGGCTATACGTTTAGAGTAGGAGTTACCACTATTGTGGATTGCGGTGGCGCTGGTTGGAAAAACTTTCCAGTATTCAAGAAAAATGTAATCGATGTTTCTCAAACAAGGGTGTTATCATTTATAAATATTGTAGGTGAGGGTATGCGCGGAGGTGCTTATGAGCAAGATGCAAGAGATATGGATCCTAAAATGGCAGCACATGTTGCCAAACAAAATAAAAAAGATATTGTAGGATTTAAAGTGGCACATTTTGAAAATGCAGAATGGACGCCAGTAGACAATGCAGTTGCTGCTGGTAAATTAGCAGGTGATATTCCTGTGATTGTTGATTTTGGAGGGGATGACTCTCATGCCCCCTTATCTATAGAGGAATTATTTTTTAAGCATTTAAGACCGGGCGATATTTACACACATACTTTTACAGAATTACAAAGAAGGGATCCAATTGTTGACTTTAAAACGCGACAATTAAAACCATTCATAAAGAATGCACAAGCAAGAGGTATTGTATTTGATGTCGGTTTTGGTGGTGCAAGTTTTGCATTTGATCAAGCATTGCCTGCAATTAAAGCTGGGTTTTATCCAAATACAATTAGTACGGATTTACATACAGGAAGTATGAATAATGCAATGAAGGATATGCTAAATGTAATGTCCATATTTATGAC
>DOMR01000148.1:2462-4165 GCA_003509845.1 Chitinophagaceae bacterium
GAAGGAAATTTTGGATTTTTTGATCGTATTGGACATAAAGAAACAGGGACCAAGAAATTCGAATGTCAAGCAACCATCAGAAATGGTAAAATGGTGTATGATTTAAATGGTATTACTACGCCTATTTTATTATTGGCTAAATAAAACTGTTTCGCTATTTAGAATATGTCTTAATTTAAAACTAGATTGCTAGTCGTATGCAAGCAGATTATATTTTATGTTGTGATTGGGGTACCACTAGCTTCCGATTAAGGTTAACTAATTTGAAGGCTGATGTGATTGCAGAAACACATTCTGAAAAAGGAATATTGTTTTTCCACAATCAGTGGCTAAGTCAAAACGACGACAATTTGGATCGTCGTTTTGATTATTATTTGCAATACATTCAAAGTCAAATTAGGGAAATACATCATGGCCTTGAAATTGACATTGCAACATTACCCTTAGTAATTTCAGGAATGGCCATCTCCTCCATTGGAATGATCAATATGCCCTATGAAAATTTACCTTTTTCTGTAGCAGGTACAACTGGTTTTGAATGTAGGATCCAAAAAAATGGGGCGCCAATAATATTAGTTACAGGTGTTTGTAGTTCAGATGATATAATGCGTGGCGAGGAAACGCAGCTTATAGGTTTGTATGATACGCCTGAATTAAATAAAATATTGCCCGATAGTGGCATATTTGTGCTTCCTGGCACACATTCAAAGCATATAAGCGTGAGCGATAAAAATATTATTTCAATTAAGACATTTATCACTGGCGAATTATTTCACATACTTAGGGGTAATGGGACTTTAGCTAAATCAATTGCGTTTCAAAATGAGGATAGGAATGCAAACCCAGATAATCAAATGGCATTTATAAAGGGGATTCATGAATCAAAAAACGGATCCTTGTTAAATAATTTATTTCAGGTAAGGGTGAATGACATTTTGAATAAACTGAATAAGGAGCAAAATTTTTATTATTTAAGTGGTTTATTGATTGGTAGTGAGTTTGATTATTTGAAAAAGGAACCTATTTTATCAGCAACTAATAAATTAGTCGTTTGTTGCAGTCAAAATTTCATTCCTTATTATACAACCGTGTTAAAAGAATTGGGATTGATTGAAGATGCCATTTTTATTCCCCCAGCATTATTTGATAAGGCAACCGTAGTAGGACAATTAACTACATATAAAAAATATTTTCAATCTGTATAACATGCATCGACCAATATTTTCATGGGACTTATTTAATAAAATGCCAGTAGTAGGTATTATACGAGGCCTAAGTGTAGCCGAAATAGATTTCGTTTTACCTATTTATAAGGAAGCGGGGTTTACCACTATCGAAATAACGCTTAATACGCCAGAAGCATTATCGGTAATTGGTTCATTGTCAAATCAATATAATGGAGCGTTAAATGTTGGTGCTGGAACCGTATGCACGCTCGATGACTTAGCAGCTGCGTTAGATGCTGGTGCTAATTTTATCGTAACACCAATATTTAAATCGGAAGTAGTTAAAAAATGCGTTTCAATGGAAGTACCCATATTTCCTGGTGCATTTAGTCCAACTGAAATTTATGAAGCCTGGGAATTAGGCGCGTCAATGGTTAAATTATATCCTGCCTCAGTGGTAGGACCTGCTTATGTTTCAGCAGTATTAGCACCCTTAAATAAAGTAAAACTAATGCCAACCGGCGGGATACATTTGAG
>DOMR01000180.1 GCA_003509845.1 Chitinophagaceae bacterium
TCACTGATCGTGTTTTACTTTTTTGTAATTATTTTAAAATCCTTTTTATTTTATTCGCATTTTGAATCAACTCCAACAAATAGTCTGGATTTTCTTTTTCCAAACTGGCTTTGAACTTTCGAAGTTGACTAATATGCTCATTTAACACATCTAACACATTTTCTTTGTTTTGCATAAAGATGGGCACCCACATTTCCGCATTGGACTTTGCCAAACGAACGGTACTTTCAAAACCACCACTTGCTAACTCAAAAATTGCATCCGATTCTTTTTCCTTCTCCAACACTGTATTTGCCAGTGCGAATGAAGTAATATGCGATATATGACTTATATAAGCCACATGAATATCATGCTTAATTGCATCCATGTATAATATATGCATACCTAACTGCGCATACATTTGCTCAATGATAGCTAAGGCATCTGCATCCACTTGTGTTTTATTACAAATGACCGTTGCCTTATCTACAAACGCGTCTGTTTGCGCTGCTGTTGGACCACTAAATTCAGTACCCCACATTGGATGTGTTGGAACGAATCTTCCTTTATTGGAATGTGCATTCGCGACATTTACAATACTTTCCTTAGTAGACCCTAAATCAAAAACAACTTGTTTGTTCACTAAATTCAAAATGGTGGGCAATAATAATTCAGCTACATTAACCGGTGTGGCAAGCGCAATGATATCGGAAGATGTTACTGCGTCCTCCAGGGACATAATTTCATCAACTATACCTAATTGCAAAGCTTGCTTTTGGTGTTCTATGTTTTGATCCACGCCAATAACATGGCTAACAAAGCCTTTCTTTTTCAAAGACAATGCAATGGACCCTCCCATTAAACCAATACCCACCACTGCTAAACGCATGCTTTTATTTTTTTTATTGCTTCACTAAATTTTTCCAATGAACCACATAAACTTACTCTGATATAATCGTTGCCTGCACTACCAAATATGCCACCAGGGGTGATAAAAACATTGGCTTCATACAATACCTTATCACTTAACGCATAACCATCTTTGTAAGTAGCGGGAATTTTAGCCCAAACAAACATTCCCACTTGTTGTTTTGAATAGGCACATTTTAAAACATCTAATAATTCGAATACTTTTTCACGTCGTGCTGTATATATTTTATTCACGGAGTCATACCAACTTTGATCCAAGCTTAATGCTTTGGCTGCTGCTAATTGCACAGGCAAAAACATACCACTATCCATGTTGGATTTAAACCTAAGTATTTCATTGATTCGGTCCTCGGCGGCAATTAACATGCCCACTCTCCAACCTGCCATATTCTGGCTTTTACTAAGAGAGTTTAATTCAATCACTACCTCTTTCGCACCATGAATGCTTAATAAGCTTTCCGGTTGATCATTTAAAATGAATGCGTAAGGATTGTCATGACAAATCAATATTTGATGCTTCCTTCCAAAGGCTACTAATTTTTCAAACAATTCCTTAGTAGGACTTTGACCTGTTGGCATATGCGGATAGTTCACCCACATCAACTTGACTTTTGATAAATCTGATTTTTCTAAATTTTCAAAGTCAGGTGCCCAACTGTTTTCGGCAGTTAATGCATAATAAAGCGGAGTGCCACCCGCTAACTTAACTGCACTTGTGTATGTCGGATAACCAGGATTTGGAATTAATACCTGATCGCCTTCATTTAAATAGGTCATGCATATATGCATGATCCCTTCCTTGCTCCCTAGTAATGGAAGTATTTCGGTTGCTGGATTTAAATCAGCCACTTTAAAATACTTTTTATACCAATTTGCAATGGCTTCCCTTAATATGGGAGACCCTTTGTAAGATTGATAAGCATGGACGTTGTCCTTGCTTGCTTCCTCTTGCAATATTTTTATAACATCAGGATGTGGCGGTAAATCAGGGCTGCCAATTCCTAAATTAATAATCCCCTTGCCGGCTTTATTGAGTTCATCAATTTCGCGTAGCTTGGATGAAAAATAATATTCACCAATTCCTTCTAATCTATGTGAAACTGTTACATGCATCTTTATCCTTTTACTACTTTTCCTTTTTTATACAACCCAAATATTTTCAAACTATTCGTTAAAGTTTTCATTTCCTCCAACACCTTTTCCATTTGCTTTTTATTGTCAAATTCCAAATCCGCATAAAAGCCATATTTAAAAGTGCTTCCAGGGATTGGCATACTCTGCAATTTGCTTAAGTTTACTTTTCCTTGGGCTATTTTAGCCAATACCTTTGACAAAATACCTCTTGAATGATCTGTTTGAAAATAAACAGATGCTTTGTCCGCGTTTTCGATCACTGTTTTTGAAACTTTAGGTTCCATAATCAAAAAGCGAGTGATATTATTTTTCAAAGTATGTACATCGGGTGTTAATACATTTAAATCATACAATTGTGCGGCAAATTTACTCGCAATCGCTGCCGTATGTTTGCTTTTATGTTGGTGCACTATTTTAGCACTTAATGCAGTATCCTCAGATTCAACTAATTTCCAATTATATTTTTCTAAATAATCCAAACATTGCAATATCGCCATTGGATGACTATGCACTTCCTTAATATCTTCGAGCTTTACACCAGGGTTCGCCAATAAATTTTGACTGATAGATAAATACACTTCCCCAATCACCTGAAGATTACTTTTTTGTATTAAATTATAATTTGGTAAAATACTTCCAGCAATTGAATTTTCAATAGCCATTACAGCCCCATCTGATAATTTAACATCCCCACCAATTTTCACCACTTCTCTAAAAGTATCACAAGTGATTACCTGCACATTTTTTCCAAAAAAATGCATCGCTGCCACTTGGTGGAAACTTCCTTCGTAACCTTGTATCGTAACCTTTTTATTCATTTATCTTAAACCCATTTTTTAAATTTTTATACGCTCCAGTCATTACCGTCTATCTCGCTTTACTTTTTCTACATCCTTTTCTACGCCCTATTTTTTCCATTTCATTATATCCACTAGCTTTTTCCACTTCAAACTTTCATTTATACCCCTGCTTCATTTTGGGATAAAAAAAATCCCGACTGTTGGGCCGGGATTGTATATTTATTTAATTTCTTTATGCTTTTACAAATATTACCCGGCTACTTTGATTAAAGTAGAAATAAAAGAAAAAGTAAAACCAATTGTTAATATTTGCTTTCATCGTTCCACAAAGGTAATCAATATAGGCTAATTGACAAAATTGTTTGCTATAATTAAAGCCAAAACTAACAAATAGTTGTTTTACAACTCGCTCATTTACAAACCACTAATACCCATTAGTTGAAATAAAACAAGAAATGTGTTCAGTTCATTTAGGTAACTCATCGGCGAATTATGGCTGGTCAATCCTACAAATTTGGGGATACCCTAAACAGGTGCTGGGGAGGGCTAAAAAAATGAGTCCCCCCGTAGAAACGGCGGGACTCTTACGATTGCTTGCCATATGAAACTCTTCCGATAACTGTTAGTTGGCAAGTATGGGTTATAAATAACCCACCAACAGTTCAATTATTTATTTTGCAGCAGCAGTTGTATCAACAGTTGCAGCAGCAGTTGTGTCAACAGTTACAGCAGCAGTTGTGTCAACAGTTGCAGCAGCAGCTGTATCAGTTGTAGCTTCAGTTGAAGCACCACCACAAGCAGTTAAAGCAGCGATAGCTAAGATTGCGAATACTTTTTTCATAAAATTTGTTTTAAATTAATTAATTAATACTCTTAATACAAAAAGGATAAAAAGGTAACCTTCTGCCCCTAAAAAATATAAAAGAACCCTTTTTGGGTTACTTTTGCCTCAAATACGTATAAATACCTTGAAAGCTGAACTCAATGAACAAGCCCTATTAAAGGGATTAGCTCAAAATGACTCCAAAGCAGTGGAAACACTCTATAAAAGTCATTTTACGATGATTCAGCACTTCGTAGAAAATAACAATGG
>DOMR01000208.1 GCA_003509845.1 Chitinophagaceae bacterium
TTAAAATTCACACTTTGACCATAGCTGCCATTCATGCTGCTGGTGTATGCGGTCGTAAAACCACCCATTCCTTGACTTGCCGCATTTTGGTTATTGAATACTTCATTTCCTAAACCGTATCTAGAAAAGGGAGAATTAATTTGAGCCTGAGTGGGGGTTAAAAAACACACTAAACCTATGATAGGGATTAACCTAATTATTTTTTTCGCAGATAGCATAAAGTCCTTTATATATTAAATTTTGGTCGGCAAATATCCTCTTTTTTATGTGAGGTACAAAATAACTAATATCGCCGCCGGTTAATAGCACGTTAAAGTTCCCATATTTATTGGCATAAGCGGCAATTATTCCATCAATTTCAGCCGCCATACCTAAAATTACGCCACTTAAAAGGTTGGTTTTAGTGTCATAACCGACCAATGGGAACTCATTGGAGGCCTCAATAAGGGGTAAAAGGGCAGTTTGTTCGTGCATTGCCCTAAAACGCATTTGCATGCCTGGTGAAATGCTGCCCCCTAGAAATTCATGAGCAATATTGACAAAATTGTAGGTAATACAGGTGCCTAGGGATATGATTAAATTGTGTTGGTTGGGGTAAAGATCTACGGCTGCCGCTACAAGTGCAAGTCGATCAGCGCCAATGGTCTCGGGTTTGCCCACCGGAGTGGTGAAATTGATGAAAGAAGCGGGCCCTAAAAGATGAAATTTCGAATGCGCTGCTAAGAGGGTTTCAATCGCTTTGTCATGATGAATGACAGAGGATAAGATGGTTTTGTCAGGTTTAATTTCATGCAACAATGCTTGAATGGTTTCCAGATGATCATTTTCAAGTACGCGCATTTCTAATAGCACCTTATTTTTAAAAATAGCCGCTTTTAATCGGGTATTGCCAAAATCAAAACAAATGGTAACTGACATTGAAATTATTGAATTCCAAATTTAAACCCTTTACTTGAAATAGGCTTTAAAAATTCCATTGGAACGTAAAATTTTCAAATATTGGGAGGGAATCCCAAAATGACTGAAATTGGGTATAATTTCGCAGAGGCAATAAAGTTAAATGATCCATGAAAATAGCAGGTTTTACAATTATTAAAAATGCAGTAGTGAACGATTTCCCCATTGTGGAAGCGATTAAATCGATATTGCCTGTAGTGGATGAAATGATTGTTTTAATAGGGGATAGCACAGATGCAACCATTGCCTTGATTGAATCTATTGGAGATCCTAAAATAAAAATTCATCATTCGGTTTGGGATAAAAATTTAAGAAAAGGGGGTGTAGTATTGGCTGTTGAAACAGATAAGGCGTTTCAGTACATTGATCCTTCTTTTGATTGGGCATTTTATATTCAAGGGGATGAAGTGGTGCATGAAAAATACCACCCAGCCATTATGGAGGCTTGTCATAAATATAAAAGTGATGATGCCGTGCAAGGTTTACTTTTTAAGTACAAACATTTTTTTGGCACGTATGATTATGTGGGGGATAGCCGCAAGTGGTATGCACACGAAGTGCGCATCATTAGAAATAATAAAAAGATTACGGCTTATAGGGACGCACAAGGCTTTAGGATAGGTAAAACAAAATTACCAGTAGCCACGATCAACGCTTCAATTTATCATTATGGCTGGGTGAAAAGTCCCGAGCAAATGCGCAAAAAACAAAAAGAGAGTAGTGTATTTTGGCATGATGATACGCAAATGCAAAAAATTATTTCAAGTCCAGACCATTATGATTTTAGTGGGTTTGATTCATTAGAAAAATTTACAGATACGCATCCGATCGTAATGAAAGAGCGAATCATTCAAAAAAATTGGGTCATTGATTTAGATATTTCAAAAAAGAAATTCTCCTTTAAGAATTTAATTTTATACTATTTTGAAAAATGGACAGGCATTCGACCATTTGATTTTAGAAATTATAAAGTAATCAGAAAATAATAATGCATACTATTAAGGACATATCGCAAGGAGTAGTCAATGGAGATTTTTTATTGTTGGCGAAATCCATTTCTTGGATTGAGAACAGGGAAGTGGGCGCGGATGAATTTTTAGAAAGCTTACAACCTAACTTGATACCCATCATTGGTGTCACAGGTCCTCCCGGGGCTGGTAAAAGTACCCTCATCTCCTGTTTGATTGAACATTGGGTGAAGGATGGGAAAAGAGTAGCTATATTATCAGTAGATCCCTCTTCTCCTTTTCACAAAGGCGCCATATTAGGGGATCGCATTAGAATGAAGGATTGGTATATGAATCCAAATGTATTTATAAGGTCCTTAGCAACCAGGGGCCATTTGGGGGGCTTAATGAATGGTATGATTGAATTGACCACCTTATTACAATCGGTTGGGTTTGATATTATTTTAATTGAAACGGTGGGTGTGGGACAATCAGAGGTTGAAATTGCAGGCTTAGCAGATACTACCGTTGTGGTGCTTGTTCCAGAAGCGGGAGATGAAGTACAAATGATGAAGTCAGGATTAATGGAGATCGCTCAAGTTTTTGTGGTGAATAAAAGTGATCGCCCGGATGCGGAAGCATTTACAAATCACTTGTTACATATGATACGGGAAGGCTTGGGCGAACAGCGTATGATACCTGTAATCAAAACAATTGCTACACAACAGTTGGGTATTGATGAATTAGTTGCTGTCATTGCAGCACAGCAAACAAATGGATTATCTACTGCGAGAAAAAAGCAATTATTAATTTCAAAGCTCTATCAAATTATTACTGCACACCAAATGCGATCATTGAATGGCCCAATCATTGAAGCGGAATTAGCGACTGCGATGCAACAAAAGCATTTTAATATATTCACCTTCTCTCGAAAGTTTTATAAATAATTAATCTATTTTTGTTAGATATTAAATCACCATTATGTTTGCCTATTTAAAGAATTCGTTTGCGCGTAAAATTGCAAGAAGAGTCACCAAAGAATACCCGCCAATTATTGATCATTTAAATATGAGCCAATACGGTGAAATTGATTTTGCCAATTGGTCAAGTCCTTTAGCACCTAAGATTACTTTAAATGAAGCAACCGTTGCTTTTTTTAATCAGTTTATTAAGGCAGGCGATTTAGCGATTGATATTGGAGCAAATATTGGAGATACGACAGTGCCCATGGCTTTATGTACGGGAATGACAGGCATCACTATTGGCTTTGATCCAAACCCATATGTCTTTAAAATTTTAGAAACGAATGCTTCTTTAAATAAGGACAAATATGTAATTCATCCACATCGTTGTGCGATTTCATCTACGCCACAATCTTTCTATTATATATCTTCAGAGGCAAGTTTTGGTAATGGGGCCATTTCTGAAACAAGGGATAGCAAACATGGAAAATTCGTTTATGATGGTATGGTAGAAGGGATACACTTAAAAACCTTTTTGGAAACGAAGTATGCTTCCATGATTCAAAAGCTGTCTTTTATTAAGATTGATACAGAAGGGTATGACAAAGAAATTATAAAATCTATTTCAGATTTAATTCAGGCATACAAGCCAGTCATCGTTGCTGAAAGTTTTGGTAAGGCGAGCGAAGCTGCAAAAATTGAATTGTTCGAAGTCATTAAAAATAATGGCTATGCCATTTTTTACTTTGCTGATTTTGATATTAACGCAACAGTTACTGAATTGAAAGTAGCTGCCGACTTAGTTCATTATAGCCAAACGATCAATGTGTATGCAGTTCCAAAAAAATAATCAAACTACTTTTTGATTTTTATTGCTGTTGATTTTTCCACCACTTATAGGCGATAAAACCTGCAATACCGAAAGGCATTGCTGCTAGGTAAAGAATACCTGCATTGAATCCTTTGCCGCCTTCTTCTCCGATTTGTGCAGCAGTTTTAGTACAGATGGAACATTGCGCAATTGATTGCAATGTTGTTAAACTTAAAAAGAATAAGATCGTTAAAGATTTCATATCAAACTATTCTTAATGATTAAATGGATCTCCAAATAAAAAATCCCTCAATTATCCTTGTATCATTGATTCGTTGGAATAGCTGAGGGAGTATTTATCAGATTGAATTAAGCAC
>DOMR01000245.1:0-671 GCA_003509845.1 Chitinophagaceae bacterium
ACACTTCGAAAAGTGTAAATTGGAGGGCGAAAGTACGAGAATCTTGGGATTTGGCCAAAAAAAATCCCCCCAAATTACTTTGAGGGGACCTTTTTACCTTTTTCCTTCTAACTCAGTTTCTCTACCTGCATGTAATTTAATTCCACTGGGGTAGATCGACCGAATATTTTCACGGTCACTTTCAATTTCTTCTTTTCTTCATTCACCTCTTCTATGACACCATTGAAGTCATTGAAAGGTCCCTCAATTATTTTTACAGTTTCACCCAAAATGAATGGCTCGCTGATAGAACCACCTAAGTCGTTCATCTCATCCACCTTACCTAACATTTTGTTTACTTCTGATTTTCTTAAAGATATAATATTACCTTTTGAACCTTTTCCATCGGTTAAAAAATGCATTACATTACTAATGTTGCTGATGTGCATTACAATGTCGTCCGCCAAACGCCCGCTGCCATTGGCATCCACTACTTCCATCATTACATAACCTGGGAAATAGTTCTTTTCGCGCATTACTTTTTTACCATTTTGCACTTTGTATACCTTCTCCATTGGAAGAAAGATTTGCTTAATGATGTTTTGCCAGTTATTGCGAAGAATATCTTTATCAAGGTATTCCTTAATCTTTTTTTCCTTTCCACTAACTACACGAAGCACAAACCATTTTGT
>DOMR01000245.1:747-1372 GCA_003509845.1 Chitinophagaceae bacterium
GTTACTTAAATAATGAGTAAATCAACTTTAGTAATTGATTGCTTGAAAAATCCATTAACCATACTAAAGTGGTTATGATTAAAGTTCCTACCAACACGATGACCGTACTTTGTTGTAGGTTGGTCCATGTAGGCCAAGTAACTTTTTCCTGTAATTCCAAGTAACTTTCCTTGAAATAGTTGGCGATTTTATTCATAACTAGACAGTTTATATTTCTATTTTATTCTCAAATTTTGCTCAATATACCAATTCTTCCACAATTCATTCGCACGGGCACTAGGATTCGAACCCAGATCAAAGGTTTTGGAGACCCGTATGCTACCGTTGCACCATGCCCGTATGAACCAAAAGTCTCTGGCAAAAGCAAACGCTTGAACCAAAGACTTTCAGTTATTATGTTTAGTTAAATTACTTAACGATCTCAGTAACTTGACCAGCTCCCACAGTTCTTCCACCCTCACGGATAGCGAACTTCAATCCTTTTTCCATAGCGATAGGTTGGATCAACTTTACAGTGATGCTAACGTTATCACCTGGCATAACCATCTCAGTTCCTTCTGGTAAAGTACACTCTCCAGTTACATCCGTTGTACGGAAGTAAAATTGAGGACGGTATTTATTAAAG
>DOMR01000245.1:1391-2469 GCA_003509845.1 Chitinophagaceae bacterium
AGTATGACGTCCACCTTCTTCTTTTGATAATACATAAACCTCAGCTTTGAAGTCAGTATGTGGTGTAATTGTTTTTGGTGCACAAATTACCATACCACGACGGATATCTTTTTTCTCAATACCGCGTAATAATAAACCTGCGTTATCACCAGCTTGACCTTGATCCAATAATTTTTTGAACATCTCAACTCCAGTTACGGTTGAGCTCATTGGCGCATCCATCAAACCTACGATTTCTACAGCCTCACCTACTTTAACAATACCACGCTCAATACGACCTGTAGCAACTGTTCCACGACCAGTGATCGAGAAAACGTCCTCTACAGACATCAAGAATGGTTGGTCAATAGGACGAGGAGGCAAAGGAATATAAGTATCTACTGCGTTCATTAATTCTGTTACAGCATCTAACCATTTTTGATCTCCAGATAAAGCACCTGTAGCTGATCCACGGATAACTGGTGTTTTTTCACCATCAAAACCGTAAGAAGTTAATAAATCACGAACTTCCATTTCAACTAAGTCTAATAATTCAGGATCATCAACTAAGTCAACTTTGTTCATGAATACTACGATTTGAGGAACACCTACCTGACGTGCCAACAAGATGTGCTCTTTAGTTTGTGGCATAGGACCATCTGTAGCCGCAACTACAAGAATAGCGCCATCCATTTGAGCAGCACCAGTGATCATGTTTTTAACATAATCCGCGTGACCTGGACAGTCAACGTGTGCATAGTGACGTGTGTCAGTTTGATATTCTACGTGTGCAGTATTGATAGTGATACCACGCTCTTTTTCTTCTGGCGCACCATCAATTTCATCGTAGTTTTTCTTTGCTGCTAAGCCTCTTTTAGATAATACATCTGTGATGGCTGCAGTTAATGTTGTTTTACCATGGTCAACGTGGCCAATAGTTCCAACGTTTACGTGGGGTTTCTCCCTCTTAAAGGTCTCTTTAGACATCTTTATTTGTTTTTATGTTATTTTTATAATTGCCGTTAATAGACCACCGAGTCCATCAACCATAGCTTTCAAAATTAAATCAACCATCTCACACCACCTAGTTCTATTCACT
>DOMR01000245.1:2633-7843 GCA_003509845.1 Chitinophagaceae bacterium
TGGAGCGGGAGACCAGGCTCGAACTGGCCACCTATAGCTTGGAAGGCTATCGCTCTACCAAATGAGCTACTCCCGCATTTTCTCCTTTCTAAAAGAACTAAAACTTGTTGCGTTCTCCCCTTTTATCAAGGTTGTAAATTACAACAAATTTTGTGGGCAGAGTAGGGTTCGAACCTACGTACTCGTGAGAGAACAGATTTACAGTCTGTCGCCTTTAACCACTCGGCCATCTGCCCCTGAATTATTGCACACCCAATTTGAGCCGGAAATGGGACTCGAACCCGCGACCTGCTGATTACAAATCAGCTGCTCTACCAACTGAGCTATTCCGGCAAGTCATAAAAGAACGATCCCCAAATTTTGGGATGGCAAAGGTAATGGAATTCTTTATTTATCAAAATTTTAGGGCAATATTTTATCCCAAAAGCAAGGTAAAAATCAAAATAATATCAAATTCAGGGCTGTAATTGGTTAAATCGAACAAATTTGTAAAACAAAAAAGCCCATTGTCTCTTTAAAAAATGAAACAATGGGCTAAGAAACTTGCTTGAAAATTTTATGATTAAGCAGCGATACGCTCCTTTTTCTTTTTTAATTGGTTGGTGATGGAATCAAATGCATGATCAAATGCTGTTTGAAAACTGGTGTCACTTGCCTTTACAAAGCATTCTTGCTTGGGTATATGAATTTTTATCTCGACCACTTTTTCTTTAATTGTATGTGCCAAACTTTCCAATTTCATATACACTTCCACCTTGGTGATTCGATCATGAAATGTTTCTAATTTGTCTAATTTTTTTTGCACGAATTCTAACAACTTTTTGTCTGCATCAAAATGCACTGTTTGAATACTAATGTTCATAAAATAATAATTTAAAAATGATAAATTAAAAGAACTGATCAGGCAATTATTACATTTTCGCCTGCAATAGTAAGTTACCACTTTTAATAATAATTTTCAAGTAAAAAAATGATTTAAGAAAACTTTAGGATACGGTATGATGAATGTCATACGCGCCAACATGAATCAATGAGTAAGGTTAGGCTTTGGGATGTGCTTTGGCGAAAACTTCCTTTAATTTTTCAATGGTATTGTGCGTGTATACCTGTGTGGCAGCTAGACTGCTGTGGCCAAGCAATTCCTTGACTGCATTTAAATCGGCGCCGTTGTTCATCAAATGCGTTGCAAAACTGTGTCGCAAAACATGGGGACTCTTTTTTTGTAATGTAGTCACCTGTGATAAATAAAATTTTACAAAAGTATATACGGCTCTGGGTTGTAAGGGTTTCCCTTTTTCTGTCACAAATAAATTAGATACCCCTTGTGCTTCGTCCGGTTTTTGTTGGATGTATTTTTTTAATTCCAAAGCCAATTCTGCACTAATAGGAAGTATGCGTTCCTTATTCCCTTTCCCTAAAACTTTGATTTGTTTTTTTCCTAGATCAACATTGTTTTGTTTGCACTGAATTAACTCACTTAAACGCATACCTGTGGAATAAAATAATTGAATAACCATTTTTTCAGTAAAGCCCTTCCACCCTTCTGCAAATGATAAATTCAGCAATAATTGTTCAATGTCATTCTCGGCAACAAAGGCAGGTAAACGCTTACTAATTTTAGGACTCGTTACTGTTTCCATTGGGCTTTTTGTTAATGCCCCCTTTTGTATCTGAAATTTGAAAAAGGACTTTAAGGAAGATATTTTTCGGTTCAGGGATTTACCTGTTAATTCTGCTTCCTTTAAAGATGCCAACCAAGTGCGCACCATGGTGCCAGACACCTGCTCCAATTCAAATTTGTCATATTGGGATTCAATAAAGTCGAAAAATTGGATTAGATCATTCGTGTAAGCCGTTATCGTATGCACGGAATACCTTTTTTCAAACTGCAGGTAGCTTAAAAAAGCATTTAATGGCGTATAACGGGTGTGTAATGACATAAAAAAAGTAGCCTAAAGTTAGGAAACTTTTAGGCTACTTAAATAATATATAAAAGGAAGGTTTTGGCTTATCCTTCGATTTTTCCGCTGAAAATTTGTTGCTTGTAAACAGCTTTCAATACTTCGAAACGACGTTGTACTGATGGTTTTACATAAGCTTGACGCGCACGTAACTTTAATAAAGTTTTACTTTTTTCAAACTTCTTTTTGTACTTCTTAAGCGCTTTGTCAATGTTCTCGCAATCTTTTGAATCTATAATTAACATAATATATACCTCCTCAGGCTTTTTNNTTGGATGGCAAAGATAGGATTCCTTTTGAAAATACCAAATTTACTATAAATCTTTATCCTCAATATTCTTCCCTTTCATGGCCCCCGAAATGGCCTGATCCATCACCCTTTCGGCAAATGGGCGTGAAATATCGTTTAATTCCTCCGTTTTAGTCTGAATTAAGTTCTTGTCCTCCATGGTGATCGCCAACTGTAATGCTTGCATCGCTTGGGCAGTTTTGGTCAGCTCCTCCTGGGTTAAAAGTGCCGCATTCTTTACCAAAAACTTTTCCGTCACGTCCAACATTTGCTCGGCTTCGGTTCTCGCCTCTACTAAAGCACGCATACTAATATCGGCTTTGGCATGGGTTAAACTTTCCAATAATCTTTGCTCCACTTCTTCATCGGTTAACCCATTCTGTGGTTTAATATCAATGGTTTGGCTCACACCGCTTCTTAATTCTTTCGCACTTACCTGTAAAATTCCATCTGCATTTATTAAAAAGCGTACTTCCACTTTTGGCAAACCAGCAGGCATGGATGGTATTCCTTTTAAAGTAAACGCTCCCAATTGGCGATTGTCCTTTACTAAATCACGCTCTCCTTGATATACTGAAATATGAATCCCTGTTTGTGCATCTTTTTGTGTGGTGTATTGTCTGGAAGCCTGTGTAGGAATTTTAGCATTACGTGGAAGTAACACATCCATCAAACCACCCATGGTCTCAATGCCTAAACTTAATGGCGTGATATCTAATAATAACATGGATTGATTGTTGCCCGCTAAAATATCCGCTTGCACCGCTGCGCCTAAAGCAACTACTTCATCTGGATTTACAGAATCATTCACGGGTTGCGCAAAAAAATCAGCCACTTTTTGTTTTACAAAAGGTACACGTGTACTACCGCCTACCATGAGTACCGTATTAATATCTGAAATATTTAATTGTGCATCCTTCATCGCGCGCGCGCAACATTCCATGGTCTTTTGAACGATCGGTGTAATTAAATCTTCAAATATTTGTTTGGTGATGGATACTTTTTCACCCGCAAATTCAGTTTCAAAATAATCAGCAGCCGACAAAGCGATTTTAGCTTTTTCAGCCGCTAATCTTAATTGTTGTTTTAGCGTTTTATGATCTTCTAAATGATCCACCCCCATTTGCTTCATCCAATATTCAATAATCGCACGATCTAAATCATCTCCGCCTAAATAAGTATCCCCATTGGTACTTAACACTTCAAAAATACCATTCGAAATTTTCAATATGGAAATATCAAATGTGCCGCCGCCTAAATCATATACCGCTATTGTTTTTTCTTCCGTTGGATCCAATCCCAAACCATACGCTAAGCTAGCAGCAGTAGGCTCATTGATAATACGCAACACATCGAGTCCTGCTAATTTTCCAGCATCGCGTGTCGCTTGACGTTGTGTATCATTAAAGTAAGCAGGCACCGTTATTACCGCTTTCGTTACCGGTGTTTTTAAAATATGTTCGGCACGTTTTTTTAATTCCGCTAAAATATAAGAAGACAAATCAATGGGCGAATAAAAAGTATTTCCCACTTGCACTTTTACCAAACTATCTCTATTGTCATCAATAATTTTGTACGCAAAAAAATCCTGGTGCTCCCGAATGTCATGATGACTTTTTCCCATTAAACGCTTTGCACTAAAGATGGTATTTTGAGGATCAGATTCTAAAAAAGGTTTCGCAGCCTCTCCTACTGCTACATTTCCAAATGCATCAAAATGCACCACACTTGGCACAATACTACTGCCATCAAATTCCTTTAATGCAGTGGGTAATTTTGTATCAGGATGTATAATGGCCACCAAACTATTGGTCGTGCCTAAATCAATCCCCACAATAATCTCGGATTGTTGTAAGCTACCAGTAGCAATATTTATTCCAATTTTAGCCATTTAAAAAATTTTACAAATGTACATTTCGTGCACTACATTAAATTTGCGAATTAAGGAATGAATTTATTTTGCCTTTTTTACAAGTATCGTTTTTGAAAAAGTATCATGCAGGGGTTTGTCGTTCCATGCTAACCCAAACATGGAAATAATGGTAGTTCGTATTGTAGCTCTAATAAAAAATTGTCCAATATTAGGGCGATTGCCATTCGTAGCAATCACCTTGGTTCCGGTCATCATCTTGGCTGGAGTTTGTAAAAAAATCCATTCAAATAAAAAGGTATAGCTCCAGGTAACCACAAAAAAGAAATACCCAAATTGCACCGGTGTAAAGTTCCAATACAATACTTGAAAATTGTACCAGCTATATATTGCATAGGTTAAAATAGTGATCAAAATGGTGTCCACTAAAAAGTGTAAAATTCGGGTTCCTTCCCCGATTGTGGGTGTTGTTGGGTTCATGATGCAAAAATATTGCTTTTTAGTAGTTATTTTTGCCTAAAGTATAAACTATGACCTTAATACAAGAATTACGTTGGAGAGGAATGATTCAAGATATAATGCCAGGAACCGAGGAACTTTTTCAAAAGGAAACTGTTTCAGGCTATATTGGCTTTGACCCCACGTCAGACAGCTTGCATATAGGTAGTTTAGTACCCATCTTATTATTAATGCATTTACAAAGAGCAGGACATAAACCATATGCATTAGTAGGAGGCGCGACAGGAATGGTGGGCGACCCAAGTGGTAAAAGTGAAGAAAGAAATTTATTGAGTGAGGAAACTTTACAATTTAATTTAGCGGGTGTAAAAAAACAACTTGCGCATTTTTTAAACTTTGACCCAAGCATGCCTAATGCTGCTGAAATGGTCAACAACTATGATTGGTTTAAAGATTTTAGTTTTTTAGATTTTATAAGAGAAGTTGGAAAGCATATTACGGTGAACTACATGATGGCGAAGGATAGTGTTAAAAAAAGAATTGAAGGTGATACCGGTATGAGCTTTACTGAATTTACTTACCAATTAGTGCAGGGCTACGATTTTTATTGGTTGTATAAAAATAAAAATTG
>DOMR01000245.1:7921-9611 GCA_003509845.1 Chitinophagaceae bacterium
CGCAAAATGGGTGGCGAAGCTTTTGCATTTACCTGCCCATTAATTACCAAAGCAGATGGCGGTAAATTTGGCAAAACAGAAAAAGGAAATGTATGGTTAGATGCAAATAAAACCTCTCCTTACCAATTTTATCAATTTTGGTTAAACGCAAGTGATGAGGATGCAAAAAAGTGGATCAAAATTTTCACTTTACTTCCTATGGAAACTATTGATCAATTATTAACCGAACACGATCAAGCCCCGCAATTAAGAATTTTACAAAAAAGATTAGCAGCTGAGTTAACGACCCTAGTGCATAGTGCTGATGATTTGGCTTTTGCCATTCGCGCCACTGAAATTTTATTTGGAAACGCAACCACCGAGGTGTTACAATCCTTAAATGAGGATCAATTATTACAAGTCATGGAAGGTGTTCCAACTGCAAATATCACATTAGCGCAACTTTCAGAAGGATACGATTTTGTAAGCTTATTAGCGGACACCCAAATATTCCCAAGCAAAGGCGAAGCCCGTAAAATGTGGCAGGCCGGCGGTTTGAGTATTAATAAGGAAAAAATTAGTAACGATTTTACTGTGGTGAATACCACCCATTTATTACAAGGTAAATATTTGCTAATCCAAAAAGGTAAAAAGAATTACTACTTTATAAAAGCATCTTAATAAAGAATTTCAACATAGTTTGCAGCTAAACAAAGGGTCCCTCCGATAGCTCGGAGGGACCCTTTGTTGTAATAAGATGATCCAAATAAACCTGCTACATTATTCTACTCAAACGTTACAGAAAAATTTTATTGGTTTATTGAAGCACTTTCCATAATTCTTCCGCTACTAATGCATCCCCTTTTTCGTTTAAGTGAACCCCATCTGTTGTCAAAATACCTTTGGCAACATTATTGGGATTGTTCGCTACGCTATAATCATGAAATATTTTTCTTAAATCAACTAATACAATATTGTTGGTAGCCGCATATTGACGAATCCAGTTACTATATGAATTTAAGTCCCCATCTTGTGTATTGCTATAATCATGTTTCTCTCCTATCGCTGCTGGTGTTACTAAAATAACTTTAGCGCCTTGATTTTGAATCTTTTTTATCACAGCATCATAAAACTTACCAAATTTATCAAAATCAGTGCCTGTGCCTGAACTTGATTTGTGCCAAACATCATTTACGCCAATGTAAACGACAACCACATCTGGCTTTTTAACTAAAACATCATTTTCGATCCGCAAATACAAATCATAAATTTTATTGCCACCAATACCAGCCCCTATTAATTCAAAATTTTGATCAATGCCTTTTTGTTGAAGCATGGTTTGCATTAAATCAATAAAGCCTCCTTTTTTAACTGCAGCTTGTGTAATAGAATCGCCAAAAAACACAATTCTTTTCTTTTTATCCGTCCTAAATGAAAGCAAAAATAAACAGGCAATAAAGGCACTCAACAGTAGTAATTTGTATCCCATAACTTAAAATTTTTATATTGAAAATGGATTTAGCTAGTTAAGTTAAGTCAAATTGATAATAATGGGCCGAAAACACATAAATATTTGGAAAATTTTACGCCGACCCCTATTTTTGCACTCCATTCTCAGAATGGAATAGGATTGCCTGATGGTGTAACGGTAGCACAACTGTTTTTGGTGCAGTTTGTCTTGGTTCGAATCCAGGTCAGGCAACCAAAGAAA
>DOMR01000018.1 GCA_003509845.1 Chitinophagaceae bacterium
ATAAAGCTATTTCGGATGGCTTTGGATTTCTTAAACATTTCAATTCTTATTTCAGACAACCATCTTGCACTTGGTATACCTGGCAAATTAATAGATCCATCTAAAGCTTCTTTAAATTGTCCGCGAATTAAACTAACACTATTTTCAACATGCAACCAATCTAATGGATGTGGATGAAAATCAACATTTAATTCTGCACCATATAAGTGTGCATCTTTTTGTCTAAATGCAAATGCATACAAATCATCCCCATTTTCAACAATAATGGAGTCGCCTCCTGATTTTGCTGTTAATTTTTGATAAAAAATATAATCATTCACGGTATTATAAAATACATTTCCAGCAACACTCATATGCTCATTACTCCATTCTAGGGCAGCATCAAATTGTAAGCTTTTTTCTGAAATTAATGCTTCATTGCCATACTCAAATCTGTTGGTTCCTTCATGCGCACCATAAGAAGCCATCTCGGCCATGTTTGGCGCGCGGAACCCGCGCGCAATATTAAATTTTAATGTGAGCTGTTCACTTAAATCATGCGCTACTCCTATGGCGCCTGAAATATTATTGAACTGCTTATTACTCTCTTTTGGATCATAAACAGCAATGCATGCCATGCCTGGAGGACAACTAAACTGTGCAGGGTTAAAAAAGTTCATCCATTTTTGATCATACCGCAACCCACCGCTCCAACTTGTTTTGTCTGTTCTTTTTTGGGTGTAATAAAATGCACCAATATCAAAGCTGGTATAATCAGGAACTAGTGCTTCTTCGCCCTTATTTGTATTTTTTTGCTGCATCCCATTTACACCAAATGTGTTTTTCCAATTATTTTTTTCTGCTTTTAAATATTGTATAGCATAGTTGAAGGTTTTTAAGTCAAAAAATAATGCTTTCTCATTGTCGTCTAATACATTCCCAAATTCCATTCTTTGGTTTCTTTGTAATCCAAACGTAGCTTTCAACCGATCATTGCCAATTTTAATATTATTATCTAATGTATATTTAGTATGCTGTATTTTTTGCATCGGTACATTTGGAGAAAAACTTTTTGATTCTTCAGGCCCAACAATCATTTCTTTGGCAATCCCTTTTACATCCTTCAACATTATAAATTGACCATCATCTGCGCGATCTCCTTCAACGATACCTAAGTGTTGGTAAAAATTACTAAAAGATAATTGTGAATAACCCCAATTTTTTTCTATGCCAATATAGGCGCCACCGTTGCGTTCTAAAAATCTGGAGTTAAAAACATAACCATCATACTTATTTTTATAATCACTAGCATTCTTTCCACTAAAATTGATACCCCAAATATACCCCTTGTTATTTCCTGCAAGATCAAAGTGATTACCCATCATGCGATTATTACTTTGAAAATTGGAAATGATATTGCCTTTAATAATGCCATCACTTACAGGAACATTTGATATTATATTAATAACGCCTGCCAAGGCATCTGATCCATAAATTAAAGAGGCTGGGACCTTCAAAACCTCAATCCTGCTTACATTGTATTCATCTATTTCAATACCATGTTCATCTCCCCACTGTTGTCCTTCTTGACGAATTCCATCATTCATCACTACTACTCTGTTATAACCTAAACCACGAATAATGGGTTTTGAGATAGCAGGGCCTGTTGTAATCTGTGACACCCCTGGCACTTTAGCTAATGCGTCAATTAAATTAGTTGCTACGCCCCTGAATAACTCCTCTTTTTTTATAATGGTAACCGGCGTCGGAGTTCTTCTTGTTGAAGTGGCTCTTAAAAAACTAGTTACAATGACATTGCCCCCCTCTAATACCGAACTGTTTAAATAAAAATTTTGTGTGGTGTTTTTATCCAGCTTAATGTTCTCCACATCCGTCGCATATCCAACATAACTAATTTCTATTACATGCGATCCTGATTCTATATTGAGTATAAAGACGCCCTCTTTATTGGCGATGGTGCCTTTTTTAATTTCTGGTAAATACACACTTGCCCCTGGTAATGCTTTACCTGAAACCTTATCCAATACTTTTCCGGTTAATGTATATACTTGTGCATTTAACATGCTAGTAAATAACATACCTGAACTTAAAAAAAAGAATAAATAAATAAATTTTTTCATGAACTATTTTTTGTGATAAATAATACAACACATCCTACTTATATTTTAAGTAGATGATGCTTGTTTAAAAATGCTAACAAAAAATAGATGGGGGGCCACGTGAATCTGAGATAATAGCAAGCTGTGAAATTGGTGCTGCTATAAAAAATACATTACGCGATTGCGCAACAAAAGGGGGTTGTAAAATGACACTAAAGTCATACGCTACAAAAGGTGTAGTTGCTACTTGAAAATCGAATGTACAATGAAGTTCAGCTTTTTCAATTTGCTCAATAGGCAAATCCTTATGTATCGAACAGCTTGTTGGATCGATATGCTTGGCAACTAAATCATGAATTGATTTTTGGGGCGTTATACTAAATGCAAAAACCACCAGCATCGCTAGCGCTATGAACTTCCGTATGGTTTTTTGGTATAACATTTAATATCAATCAAATTGAATGTAAAGTTACATTAAAATAAATAAGATATTTAATAAATAGGATCTCCAATGGGGTGTTCTGCTTTAAAGGGCTGTCCGATTAATTTGGTAATGGTGGCGGCTAACTGCTTTTGAAATAATTGTTGGTCCTTGGTTTGTTCGCCCAAGGGTCCTATTTTTTTGACATCAGGCCCTAATAAAGCAAACCAAATGCTTGAAGCGCCTGGCACTTTTGCTCCATGACTTGTCCATTGATCAACAAAGCCTCGTCCATGATCGGTCGTAATTAAAATATAAGTATTGTCCTTGTAGCCAGGGGTTGCTTGTGCCCAATTCCAGATTTCTTTAATCCACGCATCTACTTTATGTGCAGCATCTAAATAATGATTGTAAGAGCCATCATGCGCCCACTCATCTGTTTCACCAAAACTAATAAACATCGCTTTTGGTTTTTTTGTTTTTAAATAATGCATTGCTTGATAATAAGTAAATACGTCTAAACATTCTGTTTCGCGCCATGGTTGATAAGAATCACGCAGCATATTTGAAATTAAAATAGATTTTTCATCTTTTAATATAGAGGAGATGGGTTCGCTACTATTGATCACCGGAAACCCAGATACTTTCTCATTTAAGATGCGATCAAATGCATTCCATGCAGCAAATGCAGCAATTTTATTTTTATAAGCATCTTGTTTATTTAAATAAGCAAACAAATTACTATTTGGATTCGGCGGATAGTCGTTGCTTTGAATGGCTGTATCAAAATAACCAGTTAATATTTCATTATAGCCTGGATATGAAAACCATTGGTCATTAGCAACATCCACTTTATTATTTTTGTTGCGGTTGCCATAAATTTGTCCTTGCGTTGCTATCGTGTTCCAAAAGAAGGGCATTAATTTTTCACGACGCAGTTCCGGAGTTGCACCACCATATCTGTTAAATAAATAATTACTATCCCCACGATGAAACTTTTTTTGATTTACGATATCATCTTGCATGCCATTAAAAAGTTCCTGCCATCTTAAGCCATCTGTAGTAATAATAAAAAAATTAGGTGCCTCTTTTGTTGCAGTAGCATTATTGTTTTGTGCATTTAATTGCAATACAGCAAAACACAACATCATTATTATTAAGGGAATACGTTTCATATTGTTTATTTAATATATAGTTGTAGATTATCAACTTAAAAGTAAGAAAGTTTCAATGGTTCGGATATGATGTTATTATAAAGATATTTGGTGGGAATAGATATAAAGCTTAGTTTTGATGTTCAAACATTGAAATAAAACAAACTATGAAATTAATAGAGGCATTACAATGGCGTTACGCTGTTAAAAAAATGAACGGGAATAAAATTCCTGCGGACAAATTAAATACCATAATCGAGGCAACTCGTTTGGCACCAAGTGGTTTTGGATTAACGCCTTATACCATTATTGTAGTGGAAGATGATGAGATAAGAAAAAAATTACACCCTGCTTTTTATAATCAATCTCAGGTTGTTGACTGTTCTGCTGTAATTATTTTTGCTGCATGGAACAGTATTACTGAAAAAGAAGTTGGGGAGTACATGCAAGACATCGCTGAGCAAAGAGGTGTCCCAGTTGAATCATTAAATGATTTTGCTGGTAATATCAATGGTTCATTTAAAAAATTAACACCAGAACAAGCAAGAGTATGGGCAGATAAGCAAACATATCTTGCTTTAGGTTTTAGCTTAGTTGCCGCTGCTGCTGAACAAGTAGATGCTACTCCAATGGAAGGCTTTTCGCCAGATGCAGTTGATGCTGTTTTAGGATTAAAAGAATTAGGATTGCATAGTGCAGTTGCTTTAACATTAGGTTACCGCGACGCAGCAAACGATTATTTAGTGAATGCTAAAAAAGTGCGTAGAACGCATGACAAGTTAGTCATCAAAAAATAAGAAGTACTTACCTTTTTTATATAGCCTTCTCGATTTTTCGGGAAGGCTTTTTTATATAAAAATAAGGATCCTCCTAAGTTATGGCTTCCAATAGTTGATGGAATACGTTTAAACGCAGTATTTATACGCTAAAAACAAGGGTTTTAAGGGTGTATAATTGTCTATAAACCTTAATTTATGCGTATGATTTATTTTTATGCGTATCTTTGTAAATTATTACAATTTGATACTATGAAAGCTCGATTAAATATAACCATTGATGCCCCCTTATTGGCTGAAGTGAAAAAAGTGGCTTATAAACAAAAAACCAGTGTTTCTGAAATAGTAGAAAACTACTTAAGCACTTTTGTGAAAATGAAAAAAAGAAAAACGCTCACGGAAATTATTGATGAATTACCTAAAAAACATATTTCTGAAGATCGTGATTTAATAGATGAATATTATCAAGCTAAATTGAAAAAATATGGCTTATAAAATTTTTCTTGACGCTAATGTAATTCTTGATCATAGCTTAAAAAGAAAAGGATACGAAGATGTAAAAAATATATTTTTAGCTATTGAAAGTGGTATACTTAAAGCGTATATAAGTAGTTCGATTCTTCACATTCTTTATTACATATTAAATAAAGAATTATCCAATAAAATATGTAAGGAAATTTTAATTAATATCTTAACTGAAACAACGATCATTGATACACCACAAGATGTTGCTATAAACGCGATTGTTTCAAAATTTGATGATACTGAAGATGCTTTACAATATTATACTGCAATGCATCATAAATTGGAATATTTTATCACAAGTGATAGAAAATTAAAAAAAGAGGCTACTAGTTTACTACCAATTTATTATCCTTTGGAATTTGTAAAAGAATTTTTATAAATAATAATCTTGTAGGATGATTTAGTGATTACAACTTTTGTAACGCTAATTTTAATGGCTAATCGAAATGTAAATAGCTACTACTTATTAAGCATCCAATTTTTAAATGCAGTATAATTAGGCGCTAGGGGTATTGATACTTTTTCTTTTTCAAATAAGTTTTGTACAGAAGCTGGGATGGATAAGGCTTTTCCTATTACTTCTTCGACAACTTCAGGAAATTTCACTGGATGTGCTGTTTCTAATATAATGGCACCTGCGTTGAAAGCGTCTTCAGTGGCACTAATCGTTATATTATTGACTTGTTGTTCCGATAAAAATTGTTCAGCTGCAATAAATGCAACGGCGCCATGGGGATCCAAAATATAATTATTTGTTTTATATACGCGCGCAATGGTTGCTTTAGTATCAGCGTCGGTAATGCTATAACTAGTTAATGTATTACTTAATGTAGTAAAATTATTTTGCATCATCTCTAGGATACGAACAAAATTACTTGGATTGCCTACATCCATCGCATTAGATATAGTCACAACAGAAGGCGTTACTTCATATTTTTCAGTAGCCATGTATCTTGTGACCACATCATTTGCGTTACATGCCGCAACAAAATGTCCCAAGGGTAAGCCACTTTCCTTTGCAATCATACCTGCACAAATATTACCAAAATTACCACTCGGTACTACAATATGCATTGGAGGATAGTTGCCATCCGCATCCTGGTATTTTGCTACCCATTGTTGCCATGCGAAAAAATAATATAATTGCTGCGGTAACCATCTAGCGACGTTTATTGAATTGGCAGAGGTTAAATTATAAGCTGTATTTAATTCGCCATCCATAAATGCTTCTTTCACGATGGCTTGACAATCATCAAAACTTCCATCCACTTCCAAGGCAGTGATGTTTTGCCCTAATGTGGTTAATTGTAATTCCTGAATAGGACTCACCTTCCCTTTGGGATATAATATAATGACATCCACCCCCGCCACCCCTAAAAATCCATTAGCCACCGCCCCTCCAGTATCTCCACTTGTTGCGACCAATACAGTGCTTGGTTTTTCATCTTGTGTTTTATCTTCTTGTGTTTTATCTTCTTGTGATTTATCTTCTTGTGATTTGAGCGTATTCGCTGCAGCATTTTCTGCGCGCGCTTGTTTAGAAAAATACCCTAAGCACCTACTCATAAATCGCGCGCCCACATCCTTAAATGCAAGTGTGGGGCCATGAAATAATTCAAGAGAAGAAATGGTATCGGTGATAGGAACTAATGGAAAATTGAAATTGATGGTTTCGGCGCAAATGTTTTTTAAAGTAGCATCATCAATGGTGCCTCCAACATAAGGGCGCATTACCTCAAAAGCCAAACTTGCTTTATCTAAAGTTTTAAAATTCTGAATTTGTGCTGCAGTAAATTTCGGAATCTCCATTGGAAAATACAATCCCTTATCAGGCGCTTGACCTGTAATGGCAGCGGTTCTGAAATCAACATTGGGTGATTGTTTTTGTAAACTATAATACTGCATTGTTTCTAAACTTTTATATTTTAAGTTTATATTAATTTTTAATATTTCGAATTTAAAATGTTATATTTTTCTTTTTTAGTTTAAAGTGAAATATTAGACTATATGATCCTTACTACCATTGAATTCTAGTAACTCTTCATTTTACTTATAATTAAAACATTCGCAAATTTGTACCTTACTCCACATTTAAATTTTATTAATTAATGTTTTTAGTTATAAGCAAATTATTAGCATATATAGTCCTTGCTACCATTGAGTTTTAGCAACCCCTCATTTAGTTATAATTAAAATCTAAAAAAATCAAAAAACATATATAGCATCTAATAAGTTTTAAGCCCCGGTATTAAATAAAATCAGCTACAATTTCTACGCCTTTTTGATTAATAGTGGTTACATAAGTGTGATGTGGTAAATTCATTCCCGCGTACAAGTCATGCATTTCCTTTTCAACTGCTTTCGCAATTTCTTCGGTCTTGCTTAACATAAATATTGAAGGACCTGAACCTGAAATACCACCACCTAAAGCGCCTGCTTGTTTACAGGACAATTTTAATGCAGCAAAACCGGGGATTAATATAGATCTCACGGGTTCGATAATCACATCCTCCAATGATCTTCCTATTAAATCATAATCTGATTTCATTAATCCAGCCACCAATCCTGCAATATTGCCCCATTGTTTAATAGCATCTTTTAATAATACCTTTTGTCTTAGTATGCTACGCGCATCTGCTGTACGAACTTCAATTTGAGGATGCACAATAGTAACAAATAATTCAGGTGAGGGTAAGGTAACTATTTCTAATGGGAAGATGGACCGCACTAATGTAACGCCTCCAAAAATACATGGGGCAATATTATCAGCATGCTTTACGCCCGATGCTACTTTTTCACCATTCATGGCAAAACGCACTAGATCATCCTTGGAAAATATATCCCCTAATAAAAAATTAGCCCCTACAACGGCGCCAGCTGAACTTGCCGCGCTCGAACCCACACCACTTCCGGGTTTAATTAGTTTGTTTATTTTTACCTCAAAGCCTATCGTAGAAAAATCAACTACTGTTTTTTCAATGGTACTATTTGCAGTGTATTCTTCAATCATCGCCAACAGTGCAGCGCCTGCAACATTCAATTCGGGATCAGTGGGTAAATTATAATTGTCAATATTTATAATTGTAATAGCGGCTTGTCCTACTGCACGCTTTACGATTCTCATTTCCATTTCATCATAGGGATTGTTCACGGCAAAGCCCAATATATCAAATCCACACACCATATTTGCTACGGTGGCAGGGGCTTTTATTTT
>DOMR01000210.1:0-1223 GCA_003509845.1 Chitinophagaceae bacterium
AATGCAATAAGTATCTTCGGCACCCGCAAATCTTTCACTTTCCGTTTTTACGCCTTTGATCACTGGCATGGCCATCCAATTTTCTGCAAAGTCCGCATACACATCTAACATTTTTACCGTTTCTGCAATTGCTTCGTCTTTAGTTGCATGCGCCGTATGTCCTTCCTGCCATAAAAATTCGGCAGTTCTTAAAAACAATCTTGTGCGCATTTCCCATCTTACTACATTCGCCCATTGGTTGACTAAAATTGGTAAATCTCTGTAGGATTGAATCCAAGTTTTATACGTATTCCATATAATCGCTTCACTGGTTGGACGTACAATTAATTCTTCTTCTAATTTTGCCTCTGGATCCACCATTAATTTTCCTTTGTTATTCGGATCCGTTTTTAAACGATAATGGGTTACAATGGCACACTCTTTAGCAAAGCCTTCCGCATTTTTTTCCTCCGCCTCAAACAATGATTTTGGGACAAATAAAGGGAAGTAGGCATTTTCATGACCTGTATCTTTAAACATCTTATCTAAAGCTGCTTGCATGTTTTCCCACAGTGCGTAACCATAGGGTTTAATGACCATACAGCCTCTCACGGCGCTATAATCCGCTAACGACCCCTTCAAAACAAGGTCGTTATACCATTGTGAATAGTCCTGTGCCCTTGTGGTTAATTCCTTTGCCATTTCTTAAAAAAATATTAACATTTTAAATAAAAACAAATGATGTACGAAAAACGCTCTATATTTCAAACTTCACTACCTTTATACTAGCAAATGTATGCTAAATCAAGGGCATATAAAAACCTAAAAAGTACCAAAATGAACACAAAAAATACTACCCCAAATTTCAAACTACTCGCCGTTGGCATAGTAGCGATTAGTTTTTTTGTAACAAGTTGCACTAGTTTGCAACAAACAACCACTGTTGCAACAGATGATTTATATTATACTCCAAGTAAGCCTGCAGAACAAGTTGTAGCGCAAACAGAGGAGGACACTTATCAAGATTATCAAAATTATCAGGACGATCGATTTTTAAGATTAAAAGTGGCTAATAGAAATCGTTGGTCAAGCATTGATGATTTTGGCTATTGGAATAACCCAAGTTTTAGCATGGGCTTTGGCATGGGTTTTGGTGGATTTGGCGGATTCGGATATGGTGGCGGATGGGATCCATTTTGGAACAATCGTTTTGGATGGGCTGGCTATTATGGTGGATTCGGTGG
>DOMR01000210.1:1408-3700 GCA_003509845.1 Chitinophagaceae bacterium
TGGGGCGGTGGCTTCGGTGGATGGAACCCCTACTATGCTAGCATGTGGAATCCTTATGGAAATTACTATGGTGGCATCTACGGAGGCGGATATGGTGGTGGTATCCCAATGAGTGTAAATAATTACGATAAACGAGTTCCAGTGCAACCTAATCGCACCAACTTAAATCCATACATGAAAAATATTGGACAATTTAGAAGAGTGGGTGATGTTAGAGAAAATGGCAATTTTGCAAATTCAAATAGTAATGGCAATGTAGGTGCTAGATCAAATACACCAGCAGGCTTTAGAAGTATCAATAGCAATTCAGTTTCTAGTAATAATGTGGGTACTGGATTTTCAAGATCAAATAGCAATAGCAATTCCACACAACCTAGTGTAAGTAGCTTTGGTAGTTTAGTCAAAAGAGTGATGACTACTACATCTAGTGCAAGAGCAGCAAGTTTTAATAATTCATCAAAAAATTATTCAGCACCTAATAATTCTAACAACTCTTATCAAAATAGCACACCTAACAGAAGCTCCTCAAGTCCTAGCTATAGCGCACCTGCTTCTTCAGGAAGTAGTTCAAGCGGTAGCTCTTCTGGAGGTGGCGGATTTATTGGCGGCGGAAGAACAAAAGGTGGCGGCGGCAATTAATCACCACAAATAAATACGAGTTTCAAAAAAAACAATTATTTAAACTCGTTTACAAAAAAGTAGCACATCACTATGAAAAAAATATTACTGTTTAGTTTATTAGGATTCAGCTTAAATGCGTTTGCGCAAGATCCAGATGATGTATTAAAGTATTCTTGGTTTGCCCCTCATGGAACCCCAAGAAGCAATGCATTGGGCGGTGCCATGGGTTCCTTAGGTGGAGATATGTCGTCTTCACATATCAATCCAGCTGGTTTGGGATTTTATAAATCAAGTGAGTTTTTGTTGACCTCTAAATTTTCTAATAAAACCAATAGCGTTGATTATTTTAAAACGAATACATCCGTAACTTCCAACAATATAAACATAGGTAACTTAGGAATTGTTTTAGCAGATGGTCGGAAAAAAAATAATTGGAGCAGTACTGCCTTTTCAATTTCATACACACAAATCGCTGACTACAATAACCACTATGGTCTTTCAGGCAAAAACACCTATTCAAGTTTTACTGAAAAGTTCGCTGATCAGCTTTATGATAATCAAGCTAGCTTAACAGATGCGCAACAAAATTTTATTTATGGTAGCTCCCTTGCTATTCAATCTAATTTAGTCACGCCAATTTTTGATAAGAATGGTGATATTACCGATTATAGAACCACTATCCCTATAGGCAACTTGAATCAAAAAAATGATGTAGTTACCAAAGGCGGGTATAATGAACTTGCGTTTGGTTGGGGTGGAAATATTGAAGATAAATTATATTTAGGGGCTAGTTTTACCTTGCCAATGATCAACTTTAGCAAAACCAATTATTTTGGCGAAACTGGTCATTTTGATTTTTACGAAGAAAGTTCTTCCAAAGGTTTTGGTTTGGGGGCTAAATTTGGTTTGATTTATAAAGCACAACCTTTCTTACGTTTTGGATTTACTTATCACACACCGCAATTAATCAGCTTCAGGGATGCAATAAGCGCTGATATGTATAGCAATGCTTTACCTAATGGATTAAGCTCCTATGACTTAATGAATAATTTTAAAAATAATTTTTATCCAGCAAGTTATGACTACGCAATGACAACACCTTCAAAAGCCATTGTTAGTTCAAGTTACTTTTTTGCAAATCCAAGCAAGCCTACCCAACCATTGGGTTTTATTAGTGCAGATCTAGAATGGGTAACATATGCAGGTACCCGTTTTTATTCCAATGACAATAACCAAGAAGTAGTTAGCTATTATAATGACCTTAACTATATAATAAAAAATACCTATCAAAATAATATTAATATCAAAATTGGTTCAGAAGTAAAATTAAATGGCAATTGGATGGCTAGGGCTGGATCTGCTTTTTATGGTTCCCCCTACAAAGATGCAGGCTTTAAAGCTTCTCAGTTTGTTTTAAGCGGTGGTATTGGTTACAGAACAGAAAAACATTTTATTGATCTTACCATTATGAATACCATGGTGAAAGATGCCATTTTCCCTTATCGCTTAACTGAGAAAAGCAGCTACTACGCCGATTTCAAAGGCAATAATTTAATGTTTAACATCGGATATGGTATAAGATTCTAAGCAATTATAATTTATAAATTCAACCGGAAGTATTGGATTATAAAAAATAATTTACCTCATAAAAAAAGATCCGCCCCGAGTACT
>DOMR01000210.1:3753-16102 GCA_003509845.1 Chitinophagaceae bacterium
ACTATTTTAAATCGCTTGTCTTTAAACCTTGATTCACTTTAATGTCCGTGTACTTTACATTAATTTTCATAGCACCCATATCAATGATCATTTCAGAAGCCAACTGTATACCATTGACTGTTTGATAAGCATTGTAAAATTGTTGTTGTGTCACTGTTCCACGACCAGGCACTTCCTCTGATTTAGAAGTTTTAACTAATAAATAAGTGGTTGCATCATAAAAACGGTGGGATACTTTTTTAGAAGGTGTTGTGATTTCAACATCAATAGCATCCTTGCCATTTACTTTTTCTACACCAACCACTTTTAAGCCATACCCTTTCGTCAAATATAATTGCTCAGGAGCAATGCTTGCCGACTCATCTAGTCCTTCCTTCATATCATCTGTGATGGGAGCTTCTTGGCCTTGTTGGCTTACCGAATATTTACCATCCACAACTGCTTGCTTCATTAAAGCCATGCCACCCATTGACATAGTGGTAACGGAATTACCTGGGATAACAATTTTTTGAGACATATTTAGGGATTGCCCCATAATGTTTGCTGTACCATTTAATGCCACATCAGTTACTTTAGCTAAATCTTCTGCAGATCCAATGGCAGCAATTGCCTTTGTCATCACCACTTGTGGTGTCAAGGATACATCTACTTTTGTTTCTGTAGGCGGTGCAATTTCATTTCCTTCAATATCAAAATATTTTACTGGGCCATATTTCTCAAGCCCTTTCGCTATTTGTTTTGCATTACCAACAATCACAATATGCATCTTCGATGTATTCAATAATGCTTTTGCAGCATCCTGCACTTTTTGCGCATCAATAGCTGCTAAATTGGTTAAATATTTTTGAAAGTAATCCGCTGGCAAATTATTTTGTGCAATTTTTAAAGCAAATCCAGCAATCGTTCCAGGATTTTCTAAGGAACGCGCAAAACCACCAGCAAGATAATTTTTCATTCTACTTAATTCTGCATCCCCCACTCTTTCATTTAGGATAATATTAATTTCACGCAGCAATTCTTGTACTGAGCTATCTGTTTTTTCATTTCGAACCGATGCGGAAGCTCCAAATATACCCACTTGACGACTCGGATTCAATGAGGAATAAGCACCATAAGTAAATGCATATTTTTCACGTAAGTTGGCAAACAAACGTCCAGAAAAACCACCCCCTAATATATTATTCATCACTGATCCAGCAATCACATTGGATGATCCAGGAAGTAAATCAACTGTGGTTGCAATTGTAACTACACTTTGAACACTTGCTGGTCGATCAATAACAGCAACATAGGTTTGATTAGGCAATGCAGGTTTTGCAAAATTTTGTTTCGTTGCAATACCCTTCGCCCATGATCCAAAACTTTTTTCTGCCAATGCTTTGGCCACTGCTGGCTCAATATCACCTACAAAAACCAAATAAGCCATATTAGGTTTCCAATAGGTACTCAAAAATGATTTAACATCATTAATCGTAATGCTGTTCACTGTTTTAGTGGTCATCATTTCTCCATAAGGATGTGATGCACCATACACTAGCTTCTTCACTACATTACCAGAAATTGCATCCGCATCATCTTTACTTGATTCTATTCCAGACAAGGTTTGCTTGCGAATTTTTTCCAATTCATCAATAGCCAATGCAGGCTGAAGTACTACCTCCGCCATTAAGGACATTAAGGAAGGAAAATTAGACTTAAGTGAGCTAACCGTTGCCGACTGACTTGAAGTAGACATACTTCCTCCTAAAAATTCCACTGCTTCGTCTAATTGGGCTTTTGATTTAGTGGTGGTACCTCTTTTTAATAACTGCCCTGCCATTTCAGCAACGCCCGCTTTATCGCCTTCTGCAAAACCATCATAATCAAATGCCAAAGAAGCAGTCACTCTTGGCAATTTTGTATTTTTAACAACAAATACTTGTAACCCATTCGCTAAAGTGAATTTAACGGGGCTACCAATTTGTATTAATGGCGCTTTCCCTGGCGCAGGTGCTTTTGAACGATCTATTGTTTGTGCCAATGAAACTATGGGCAACATGAATAAAGCGATATATATCTGTTTTTTCATAAAATTATTTTTTGTGTTGTGCAATTCAATTGCGCAATTACTTTGTAGTAGGTTTTGCTTTAGGTACATAATAAAGAACAACACGATTGTCCTTATTTAAATATTTTTTAGCCACATTTAATACGTCCTGTCTAGTTACTTTATTATATTTATCCAATTCAGTATTAATTAAATTTGCATCACCAAAATACACTTCATTGTTGGCTAAGCTTTCAGCGATACCAGCCATAGTTCCATTACTTGTAACTATTTGTGTGGTGATTTGATTCTTTACTTTCTGGAATTCTCTTTCCCCTACTAGGTCTGTTTTCAAGTCATTTACGATACTATCCATACTTAATTCCAAAGATTCAATTTTCACACCCATGTTCGCAATGGCTAATGTGATGAACAATCCCTCATCCTCATTAAAAAACGGTGCTGATTGCGCAGCGACTGCTTGTTGTTTTTTATCTACCAATGTTTTATTCATTCTAGATGATTCACCCCCAGATAAAATAGTGGACAATACATTAAATGCATAATACTCATCCCCACCTTGTTTAGGCGCTCTATAGGCTTGAAACACTCCTGGTAATTGAATATTGTCTTCTATCACATCTCTTACTTCACCGCCCAAGGCTGGCTCTTTAATAGTAGGTCTTGGTATTACATTAGCGCCTTTTTTAATAGGGCCAAAATAAGCTTCAATTTTCTTTTTCACATCTGCCTTATTAAAATCACCTGCAATGGATAACACGCAATTGTTGGGTACATAAAAAGTTTTATAGAAATTAATGAACTCGTCTAATTTAGCTGCGTTTAAATGATCCATACTTCCTATTGGCGCCCATTGATAAGGATGTACTTTAAATGCACGTTTCAACATTTCAGTTAAAAAAGAGCCATAAGGTCGGTTGTCCACTCTTTGTCTTTTTTCCTCTTTCACCACTTCGCGTTGTGTGTTCACACCAATTTGTTCAATTTTAGCATGCATCATTCTTTCACTTTCTAACCACAAACCCAAATCCACTTGATTGGAAGGTAGTAACTCATAATAAAATGTACGATCCTGTGAAGTATTTGCATTTAATGCACCACCCGCATTGGTGATATACTTATCAAACTCCCCGCGTTTGATATTTTCAGATCCTTCGAATAATAAATGTTCAAAGAAATGCGCAAAACCAGTGCGCGCAGTATCCTCATTTTTGGAACCCACATGATACAATGCAGTTACTGCAACCACAGGTGCAGAATGATCCTCATGTAAAATAACTTTTAAGCCATTGGGCAAAGTGTATTTTTCAAATTGGATGGTTTGCGTTTGCGCATTTGCCATCGACAATGAAGAAATACCGATCACTGCCATTAAAATTCTTAGTTGCATAATTTTATGTTTGATGATTGATTTGTTTATTTATTGATTGCTTTATAATTTGTTTGCCCCCTTCATTCGAAATTTATTAAATCGATGTAGGATCCAATATTAAAAATACGCTATTATTATAATATGAAGAATTAGGTTTTATACCATCGGTGGCTAAATAATTTGAGCGGCATTTATTTCATTGGGTGAATACCATGTAATATCGAGATCTTTTTTAAACCAGGTCATCTGCCTTTTAGCATAATGTCTGGTATTTTGTTGGATATTTTCAATGACTTTTTCCTTGGATAGGTTGCCTTCAAAATAAAGGGCCCATTCGCTATAACCCACTGTCTGTAAGGCATTCAAATGAAAATGAGGCGTTAAATTGCGAACCTCTTGCTCCAACCCATTTTCGACCATCGTCAAAACACGCTGATTAATTTTCTCATACAATTGCGCCCTCGGTAATTCAAGCCCCACTTTTACAATGTTAAATGGACGTGTGATTTTATTTTTAATTTGAAAACTTACAATAGAAGCACCAGTCCCAAGCACGACTTCCAATGCACGCATTAATCTTTGGGGATTTTGCTGCTCCCCTTTGGCCCAATACATAGGATCCTTTACGGAAACTTCCTTTTGCAACCATCGTAATCCTAACTTTTCGTATTGCTTTATAATATTCTCCCTAATGGCTGGATCAATAGCAGGTATCAAATCTAAACCTTCACAAAAAGCCTTAATGTACAAACCCGTTCCGCCCACCATGACCGCCGAATGATGTGTTTTAAATAATTCGTCTGCTTTTGCTAATGCATAATTTTCAAAAACTTGGGCATTGACCGTTTCATTCACAGAATGGCTGGCGATAAAATGATGTGGCACTTGTGACAACTCCTCCAAACTAGGCCGTGCAACGCCAATATTTAATTCCGCATAACATTGTCTTGCATCTGCAGAAATTATTTCAGTTTTTAAATGTTGCGCCAATGAAATTGCAAAACTGGTTTTCCCAACCGCAGTCGGACCCACAATGATATATACAGTATGATTAGACAAGAAAATTTATTTGAAAAATGAAATAAACTAATTAGATGCTATAGTATAGCGAGAAAAAATGATGTAAAAATAATGGATTTGCTAAAATGCTTCTCCTTCAAAAAATTCACCTCCTTCTGCATTGCTATCGGAATCTTCTGCACTATCATCGTCTTCTTTATCATCATCCTCTTCTTTATCATGATCCCCTTCTTCTCCTTCCTCACCAAAGCCATCTTTGGCTTCAGATAAATCATATTTTTCTTCAATATCTGCAAAGGTTTTACCTAATAATCCCTTTGTACCATATTGCATAGGCCCAACGCCTTCAATTCTAGAAACTATAGGATATTCCAAAGTCATATCCGCGTCTGCATTTTTAATCACTTGGATCAATTCAATTAAAAATGTCCAAGACTTGACAAAATCGTATAAATAAATAAAATGCTGGTTGGTATCAATAATTTCCGAACCAATGGTTGTTTCCTCCATTAATAAAGGCGGAGCGACATATTCTTTTTCATAGACCGCTTTACTAATTTCACGCCCTCTTTTCCAAATATCATTGCTTCTAAAAAAAGTAGCATCATGTTTTTGATCAAACTCAAATGCTTTTAAAATGATATTATTTAATTCAGTAAAATTTTGGGTATGTTTCACCACGACATCTCGATATATTGCATCATCCTCCTCCCAATAAACCCTAAATTTCAAAAATGCCATATCACTTTTTTTAGAACTGCTAAAATACTATTTATTAGCTTGATTTAATTGATTTTAGACAACTAAATCATTTAATTATTTACCCGGTTTCAAGCCGATTTTAGCTGCTTGTTCTAGCATGAAAGCATAGGCTGCTTCATAGTCATTGGAGATGAGTCCATCCAATATTGCTTCCCTAATGGCATCCTTAATTACACCCACTTCACGGGAAGGGGCAATGTTGAATAATTCCATAATAAGTTCTCCTGAGATGGGGGGCTGCCAATTTCGCACTTTGTCTTTTTCCTCCACAGCCACCAATCTTTGTTTTACAAATTCGAACCCTTGTAAATAGCGCCTCACTTTTACTTGATTCTTACTGGTTATATCCGCTGAACATAAAACCATCAAATTATCAATATCATCTCCGGCATCAAATAACAATCGTCTTATTGCACTATCTGTTACATTATCTTTTGTTAATGAAATGGGACGCAAATGCAAAGCCACTAATTTCTGAACCATTTTCATATGTTCGTTGAGTGGTAATTTTAGTTGCGTGAAAATTTTTGGTACCATCCGCGCTCCCACCACTTCATGACCATGAAAAGTCCACCCAAAGCCTTTCTCAAATTTTTTTGTTCTTGGTTTTGCGATATCATGCAATACAGCTGCCCATCTTAACCAGATGTCATTTGAATTGGCCGCTACATTATCTAAAACTTGTAGGGTATGAGAAAAATTATCTTTATGCCCAATCCCATCCAATGTTTCGGCGCCTTCCAATTGCAAAAATTGCGGAAAAATAAATTGCAATAATCCTGCTTCTTTTAATAAGTACCAACCCTTGGATGGCACTGGTGTGTTCATAATTTTTTGTAGCTCATCCGTAATTCTTTCTTGCGAAACTATCGTGATACGATCTGCCATTTTTTTAATTGCGGCAAATGTTTCCTCCGTGATTATAAAATTTAATTGCGTAGCAAATCGAATCGCGCGCATCATGCGAAGCGGATCATCATCAAAAGTTTGTTCTGGTGCTAAAGGCGTTTTTATAATTTTTTGTGCAATATGTAACATGCCCTCAAATGGGTCCACTAAGATGCCAAAATTTTCATCACTGATGTCAATAGCTAATGCATTGATCGTAAAATCTCTCCTATTTTGATCATCTTCAATTGTACCCACGGTAACACTTGGCTTACGACTATCCCTGGAATAACTTTCCTTACGTGCTCCTACAAATTCAACTTCCACATCTGAAAACTTAATTTGTGCGGTACCAAAAGTTTTAAAAAGTGCAACAGGCGGCTTTGGATTAAATTGTTTTGCTACTTCATTGGCCAATTGCATGCCATCGCCCAAACAAACAATATCAATATCCTTGGTGGGGCGATCCAAAATTTTATCACGCACAAATCCACCTACCGCAAATGCTTGCGTATTTAGGGTTGCTGCAGCTTTAGCAATCACCTTAAAAAGGGCTATTTCTTTATCAGTAAAATGGATGGCCATGGATGCAAAAGTACTAATGTTGTTCCACTTGTAACAAAGGAGCTATTAATTGGTCCATTTTTATTGTTTTGGCGCAATCAAAGTGTTTTAAGGGACATTGCTTTTTACCATGAATACCACAAGGACGGCAAGTAAGCGCCTCATTGGTTTGAACAATGAATGAATGATCAGACAAAGGTCCAAACCCAAAATCGGGTAAAGTAGAACAATAAACAGCTACTACAGGCGCGTTCACCGCAGATGCAAAATGCATGGGTGCGGAATCGTTCACATAATTTAGTACTGCTTTTTTTTGTAAAGCCGCAGAAGCTAAAAAACTTAATCGTCCTGCTAAATTCACTACGGATTTACGATTTATTTTTTGTAAAATTTGGTCGCACAATAATTTATCGCCTGGTCCACCAATTAAATAAATAGGGCCCTCAAACGGAATTTGATTGATTAAGTCCACCCATTTTTCTATTGAAAATTGTTTTGTAAACCAAACCGATGCAGGCGCGATACATAAATAAGGGGCTTGTTGGTAATTTATCACCGCTAATTCATCCGAAGCGGTAGGATATAATTTTGGCATCGCCACTTTCGTTTCAAACAAGCAACTTAATAACTGATGATTTCGATCAATTTCATGTTGCCCCTTTTTCGAAAACTGATGCACCACCGTATTTGTAAATAAAAAGGAAAATGGATTTTTATCAAAGCCTATTTTAATTTTTGCTTTTGAAAATGCTGTCCACGCCCCAGTGGCTGCGAATCTTTGTGCGTTCAAAACCACATCGTATTGCCTGGATCTAATTTTAAAAAGAAGCCCCACCCAGTTTTGGTATTTGTTATTTTTTTTATCCCAAACAAGTACTTGATTTAAAAAGGGGTGGGATTCAAATAAGGATTCATTGCCTTTTCTAACCAAAATGTCAATCCTTACTTCCGGTAATTGTTGATGCAAGTTTTCTATCAATGCTGTTGCTAATACAACATCACCAATAAAAGCAGTTTGAATCACCAATATTTTTTTCATGAAGTGAATTTAATTAAATAATCCTATTCTAGCATACCACTATGCACGAATAATAACAAGATTACCTTCGGCATCCCATTTGACAATGGCAGAGGGTTGTTTAATTTCATTGTCATCCTGCTTGTATTTCACGACATAATCTACCCCGTCAATAATTTCTAATGAAATATCATTAAAACACATAGGAGTAGGATACCCTGATATATTAGCGGATGTACTTACAATGGGTTTTCCAAATTGTTTAATTAAAGTTTTACAAAAGGGATCCTTGCAGATACGAATCGCTACAGAACCATCTTCCCCTATTAAATTGGGTGCTAAATTTTTCGCCCTAGGATAAATCACGGTCGTTGGTTTGTGAATGCCTTTTATATAATCAAAAATTTGAAATGAATGATCTTCCACATAATTCAAAAGTTCCGTTTCATCTTCCAATAAAACAATCATTGCTTTACTTTCAATCCGATTTTTTAAGGTGAAAATTTTACTAACTGCTGCTTCATTTGTAGCATCGCAACCAATCCCCCAAACCGTATCCGTTGGATATAATAGTATGCCCCCATTTTCAAGGATGGACAAACAAGCTTTAATATCAGCATGGTTTTGAAACATCCTGCAATTTAAACAATCTCAATAATAAAAAGTTATTCTTTAATGTGTAAAACAAACTAATTAAAATAGATGACTAGCATGTATTTTTGTCAAAATTTGAAAATCATGGAAATCAAAGACACCATTAATGAGGTTTGGAATGATCGTAGTTTATTAAAACAAGAAGCATATAGTAATGCAATAAAATTAGTGATTGAAGAAGTGGATAAGGGCCGATTAAGAGTAGCGGAGCCGCAAGGAGAAACATGGGTGGTGAATGAGTGGGTAAAGCAAGCGATTCTGATGTATTTCGCGATACAACCCATGCAAACTTGGGAATTAGCGCCATTTGAATTTCATGATAAAATGTTACTTAAATCAAATTATGCAGCATTAGGTGTAAGAGCTGTTCCACATGCAGTAGCAAGATATGGTGCCTATTTGGCTAAAAATGTTGTTTTAATGCCAAGCTATGTAAACATTGGCGCTTTTGTTGATGAAGGAACCATGGTAGATACTTGGGCAACTGTTGGAAGTTGTGCCCAAATTGGTAAAGGCGTACATTTAAGTGGTGGTGTAGGTATTGGCGGAGTATTAGAACCTTTACAAGCAAGTCCAGTAATTATTGAAGATGGTTGCTTTATTGGCAGTAGATGTATTGTAGTTGAAGGGGTTCATTTAGAAAAAGAAGTGGTTTTGGGTGCGAATGTAGTATTAACCCAAAGCACTAAAATTATTGATGTAAGCGGTGCAAATCCAATTGAATATAAGGGCCGTGTTCCAGCAAGAAGCGTAGTAATACCAGGTTCCTATCGAAAAACATTCCCAGCAGGTGATTACCAAGTAAGCTGTGCTTTAATTATTGGACAAAGAAAACCAAGTACGGATTTAAAAACTAGCTTAAATGATGCCTTACGTGATTTTAATGTAGCTGTTTAAGTTAGGCTCTAATTTTTAAAAAATTTGGGGCGACCAGAACGAATCCCGACCACCCCGATTATCCTTCCCCCAAAGGATAAAAAACTTAAATATTCAATATTTTATTAATATGTAAACAATGCTGATTTAATATAAATCAAATTTGAATGATTAATTTATATTAATACTAATATATATTAAACTAAGTGATGAATTTTTTATTTTAAAACTATATACTTATTTATCAATATTATACAAATTAATAAATTATATAATCTATTAATTTTGAATAGAAATTAACTTATATAAGCAATTTTTATTATTTTCATAAGATGAAATTTGCGATTTTTATCCCCCTTTTCTTATTCGTTTTTAGTGGAAATGTAGCCTTGAGTCAAAAGCCTACAATTAAAAGCACAATAAATGAGACTGAAAGCGCATTATTAGACATCCTTTATAAGGATACCGTTAACCCCCTACAAATTAAATTAGATGGGGATGTTTTCAAATTTGGTATCAACCCTTTCACAAATTCTACCATTTCATTATTAAAGAATAAAAAAGAAATTTATATCCAACCCCTTGGCACAGGCAAGTTATACCAGGTTAAAAAAGAAAAAGAAGGCAAATATCACATCGAACGCATCGATTCCACCTATTTTAATGGCGCCAACTTTAATGCGATTAACTTTTTCATGAACGATACTTTATTCCAATATGGCGGTGACGGCTATTGGCATATTAGAGGTTATCTTACTTATTTTAGTTATAAAACACATGAGTGGGAGTTATACAATGCCAACAGATTGGTCATTGCTTTTGAAGATGGAAATAATAATTTAGTCTACAATATAGACCGTAAAAAAAGAAACCTTTTTCTCTCAAATTCCTTTTCGCAAGTTGACTTCCCATCTTCTTTAAATGTGGAAAGCATTGATAGTGTTTACCAATATAATACACAAAGTCGTATATGGACAACGCTTGGTGAAACTAACCCGCTATTAAAAGCAATCATTGAAACTAAAGGTGCACTTCATTATCAAATGAATGAATACAGTATTATTCAAAATAAATTAGAATTGATCTGGGCTGACTTTGAAAATAATACTTTTGGGAAATTTAAGGAGCGTGCCAATGGTGAATTTAAAGAAAACTGGCTTAGTATTTATTTAAATAATACCAAATACAATAGCTTACAATTTTTTTTAGGAAACACATTTTATCTAATCAAAATTGATGCGGAGAATAAATTAACCTACTCCTCCTTTATAATTTCAAAAGAGTCTTTTAATATAAGTAATCAGCAGCCTATATATATCCCTACAAATAAATTTGTACAACTAATTTCACATCATCTTATTGCTATTTCCTTATATGTCATTTTAGGATCAATAACCATTACCATTGTTATATTTTGGTTAAAAAGAAGAAATGCAAAAAAAGAATTGAATAAAGAAGTATCTCATATTCTAAACAACCATTTTTTCGAATCTTTAACGGTAATTGAGAAAGAATTAATTGAAGCATTATACGAATATCAATTGAAAGGGGGATTTGTTTCAACCAAACTGATTAATAAAATTATTGGAGTGCAAAACAAGGATGTGATGACCCAAAATAAAAATAGAAGTGACTACTTTTTAAAAATTAATCAAAAATTCAAATTCGCGACTCATAAAGAACTGCCTTTAATCATCAAAACAAGGGATGGCTTAGATAAGCGACAATTTAACTATGGTTTACAGGAGGCTTATATTAGTGAATTGACCTTTTTGAAAAAGAAATAAGTGTAATCATAAAACATCTTACCCTGTTGAACTACAGCTATACCACCAATAAACTACAACCACGGCGGTCACTGGCATCAACTCTTCCTAACACTTGAAAGCTGCCGTCCTCATTGATCTCACCCAAATCCTGCGTAGCTATAAATGAGCAACTGTATATATTGGCTAGATCAATAATATGCAATACCCCTCTTCCAATACTTTTTAACAATGTTGGATCATCTTCATCACTCACCAATACTTTCATCCAAGGAGGACAGGTGAAAATGCCATCTCCTTTAGAATAGGCTTGACTTAATAATTCAGTCATACCGTATTCTGAATGTATTTTTTCCGTGCCTAATTGAGTCGCTAATAAAGTATGGAGTTCCATTTTTGTCAATTCTTGTTTTCGTCCTTTCATCCCGCCAGTTTCAACAACGATGGTATTATTTAATTGCTGCGGGAAAGCCAAACTAAAATCAATTAATGCAAAACTGACACCTATCAACCAAACTTTTTGTTTTTCAGTTTCTAATTTATTTAAAATTCTGTCTAAGGAAGCAAAATCGTCCAAATAAAAACCACTATCTGGATGATTCGATTTTTTAATTAGTTTATTCACCATGTAGACCAAAGAGGAATGGTTCCGTTCTAAATAAGAAGGCAGTAATCCAATCACACAATAATCATCTGGATTGCCATAAAATAATTGGAAACAATTTAAAAAGCTTGCTTCATAAATAGCTGTATCACTCACCCAATGTTTGCTAACCACATCCTGTGTGGTGCCACTACTTTCAAATAAGGTATTGGGTTGATCTCCCGCGAAAACGTCATGGGTCTTAAAAAAGGAAATAGGTAAAAAAGGAATTTGGTTTATCTCATTCGATAAATGTTCCTGATGTTTCATTAATTGAACCCACTTTTGATACACCGGATTGTGCTGCACCTGCCATTGAAATACCTTTTTACAGGTAGGCAAAAATTGTTCATTGGAGAGGGTCCATAAACTTTCAAAAGCTATAGGTGGCTGAGTCAAAATGATAAATTTGGTCGAGACAAAAATAGAATAATAAAGCCATAAAATTGCGCTTGACGGCCTGTGAAAGGATATCGTAATTAGTAGTATATTGCAAGGGTAAATTTTAAACATTTTTTATGGCAAAAGCAACATCAAAAAAAGGCAATACCCCAGCTAAAAAGGAATTAATCAATGCGACCTCCTATGCGTTCTTAAAGGCCTATATCAATAATGCATCTCCAGTTGGTTTTGAAACAAGTGGACAAAAATTATGGTTAAATTATATTAAACAATATGTTGACACTACATTTACAGATGCATATGGCACAGCAGTGGGCGTGATTAATCCCGATGCCCC
>DOMR01000051.1:0-4096 GCA_003509845.1 Chitinophagaceae bacterium
TGGAACAAATTAAGCAATATGAAAAGTGGACAAAGGAATTCCTTCAAACGCATCCCCAAAATATAGATACTACTTTATTGGAGGAGCCCATAATTTACTAATCTCTCTTCCTCCCACACAAAACAACATGTCTAATATAGACGCGTTTGTAACAAAATCAAGTTGATCTGAAAATACTTGTTGGTACTTTGGCAATCCGTTAAGTTGATTGTAATTTTTAGGTAACCATGGATCATGGTATTTTAATACGGCCGCTACGTCAACTTGATCATGTGGAAAACGCAGTTCCCAACTCACTTTTAATTGCGTTTGTAGCCAGTCGGAACATTGTAATAAAAAATCAACTAATTTGGCTGGTTTTTTTTCATATAATGCAGTTAAACTTTCTTCATAATATTCAAAATAAGGTGCCCTCTTATAACTGGTGATGATGGATTTTAAATGTTGTGCGCTCCATGGTGAATCATAAGCAATTGTAATATCCTTGATGGGTGTTTTTTGATCTCGGCCACCTACAATTGGGATGGTTAACATTAAGGGTCCTTGTGAAGTAACAATAACCATTCTATTTTTGAAACTCATCTTTGTAAATGGTGCATCCAAATCAAATACCACATTTCTATTTTCCATTAATGTTTTCACAAAATGAATACTTCCAAAATATTGTAGGTCTGTTTTAAAAATTGACTGGGGCATGTGGTTCAATAATCATTTACGATCCGTAAATATATTTCCATAATCAACAAATAACTAATAATTTTATACAAATGTCAAAAATGAACTTTCGAAACATCCCCTACTTATTTTTTTTAGCGTGCGCATTATTGATGATTTCATGTAGCCAACCCCAGCCATTTGTTTTTAAAGGGTTGAAATCAATAAAAATTGAAAAAGCAAGTTTAGGAAAAAATGTTTTTAAGGCTGAATTTACCTATGAAAATCCAAATTCATTTTCATTGGCATTAAATAAATTAGACGCGGATATTTTTATTAACGATGAAAAATTTACGCATTATCATTTGGATACCGTGTTTAATATCCCAGCAAATGCTGCATTCGATTTGCCCGCGATCATGGAAGTTGATTTAACCAGTATACTAAAAAATAGCATTGACTTAATTTTCAACAAGCCAATGAAAATTAGTGTAAAAGGAACATCCACTTTATCAAAAGGCATGTTTACTAAAACCATCCCCATTGAATTTGAAACTACCCAAAAATTAAATTTGGCTTCCGTATTAAGTGGAAGAAACTAAGACGGCTATTTTGATTTTAAATGCTTAGCTACATTCTTTAATAATTAGGGAAACCTTTCCTTTATTGTTTCCAAGTAGCAGGACTATTGCGCCACTCCATTAACATATCCTGTGTGTTCGCATCAACATCGCCTTTCTCAACAGCCAAATCAATTAAACTCGCATAATTGGTCAAGGAAATAAAAGGTACGCCTGCCTTTTTGAATGCTTCATCTGCAATATCAAATCCATAATTAAATATAGACACCATTCCTACAACTTCTAATCCTGCATTACGAAGTACATCCACTACTTGCAAACTACTTTTGCCTGTGGAAATTAAATCCTCAATCACTAAAATTTTATTGGTGGTTGCATAGGCACCTTCAATTTGGTTACCCAAACCATGTTCTTTTGGTTTTGGTCTCACATAGATATAAGGAAGTTTTAATTGATCTGCTGCCATGGCACCCCATGGTATTCCAGCTGTGGCCACACCTGCCAGCATATCTGCCCCATCAAATTTCTCAAATATTACATTACACATTTCACTTTTAATAAAATCACGCACATAGGGAAAGGATAACACTTTTCTATTGTCGCAATATATTGGACTTTTCCAACCACTAGCCCAGGTAAATGGTTCGTTAGGACTTAACTTTACTGCGCCAACTTGTAATAACTTTTCAGCTACGGCTTTTTGATTTGTCATAATTATAAATTCGTAGAGCGAAATTAAAGTCAAATTGCTACATTCGTTGCAAGAATTATTAAATACTTTACACATTTTATGCCTACACAAATCATCGCAGCTGGTGGCCTAGTCACTAACCCACAAGGCCAAATACTTTGGATATACAGAAGGGGATTTTGGGATTTGCCAAAAGGAAAATTGGACGAAGGTGAAACGATTCAAACTTGTGCACTTAGAGAGGTAGCGGAAGAAACAGGGATTAAGGACATCCGATTACATGAATTATTAAAATTTACGAATCATACCTATTTTGACAAGTACTTAAATCAAGAAGTTGTTAAAAGAACCTATTGGTTTCATATGACCATCCCAACCACACAATCTGGTATTCCTCAAATTACAGAGGATATCGAAAAAATTGAATGGTATTCACTTGCCACTGCAAAGCATTGCTTAGCACAAACCTACCCAACTATCATTGAAGTGATTGAAGCTTACAGAATAAAAATTAATGAAATTTAACCTTTGTACAGAAGCGCTAAATAGTTATTAAACGAAATAAACTATTTTAAGGTTTTAATTACCGCTTCAGGTAAAAATGGAGAAGCGTCTCCCCCATTCCTGATAATATCTCTTACAATGGTTGATGCCACTGAGGTATATTTAGGTTCCCCAGTTAAAAAAATAGTTTCAATAGTATGATCCATGGTTCGATTGGCATCAGCGATTGTTTTTTCATATTCAAAATCACTGACGTATCTAATGCCTCTTAAAATAAAATGGGCGCCAATGGATTGACAAAATTTCACGGTCAATCCATCATAAGTAGCCACTTCTACCTTGGGTTGATCTTTGTATATTTCATCAAACCATAACCTGCGTTGGTCTGCTGTAAACATGGGATTTTTAGAAGCATTAATACCAATACCCACTACCACTTTATCAAATAATGGTAAGGATCGATTAATGATATCTATATGACCTAATGTAACTGGGTCAAAAGTTCCAGGAAATAAACAGATTCTTTGCATGGCTTAAAATTAGGAAAATTGCGTATAACTAAAGCAATTATGCAGGATTAGTTCGACCAGTCAACAGATATAAACAAGACATTCTCACTGCAACGCCATTTTCCACCTGGTCTAAAATGATCGAATGTGCACTATCTGCCACATCACTATCAATTTCTACCCCTCTGTTAATAGGGCCTGGATGCATGATAACAATATCCTTTGAAAGCTTATCCAACCTTTGTTTCGTGATACCATAAGCCATGTTATATTCCCTTAAGGATGAGAATAAAGGCTGATTTTGACGTTCTAATTGAATTCTGAGCACATTAGCCACATCACACCAAGCAAGCGCTTTATCAATGTTATATTCAACTTTGATATCCATTGCTTCTTGAAGATAAGTAGGTATTAAAGTAGGTGGTCCAGAAACCATCACTTCAGCCCCCATTTTTTTAAGTAAATAAATATTACTTAAAGCAACTCTGCTGTGCATAATGTCTCCAATAATAGCCACTTTTAAACCAGCCAATTGGCCTAGTTTTTCCTGCATGGAGAAGGCATCTAATAAAGCTTGTGTTGGATGTTCATTAATCCCATCTCCTGCATTTATAATAGCCGCGTCAATGTGTTTGGCTAAATAATGGGGCGCGCCTGAAGCACTATGTCTCATTACGACCATGTCCACTTTCATGGACAAAATATTATTGACGGTATCTAACAAAGTTTCGCCTTTGGCCGCAGAGGAATTGGACACAGTAAAATTGACTACATCCGCTGACAAACGTTTTTCTGCAAGCTCAAATGAGATTCTAGTTCTGGTTGAATTTTCGTAAAATAAATTTACAATCGTAACATCCCTTAAAGTAGGAACCTTTTTAACAGGTCTTTGTAAAACTTCCTTGAATTGCGATGCAGTAGATAAAATAAGTTGGATATCCTCTTTAGTGAGGTCCTTGATACCAAGAAGATGTTTGGTAGATAGTGCCATTAAAAAACAAAATTAGTATATTTTATTCAACCTGCCTTGTCTATTATCCAATATTTTAGTCCACCAGGAGTATTACATCATCTACCCCATCATTTTCCTTCCACCTAACTTTCACCTTATAAGGGGAGGCATCTATCATTTCTTTACCTGTAAAATCGGGCTGAAT
>DOMR01000051.1:4221-4843 GCA_003509845.1 Chitinophagaceae bacterium
AATACATCATCTATTAAAATAACCGTTTTCCCTTCAATACTAAAAGGCAAATCAGTTTGTGTTGCTAGGTGTAATTCTCTACGAATATCATCTCTATAAAAGGTGATATCTAATTTACCATAAACTACCTGGTCCGCAGGTAATTCTTGGTGCAAAGCGGCTACAATTCGGTCACTTAAATAAATTCCCCTAGGTTGTAATCCAATGATAACCGCATTAGTTAAACCTGGATAAGTTTCCAAAATTTGGTGTGCCAACCTTTTAATAATGCTCGGTAGCTGTTGTTCACTGATCAGCGTCATTCCGTTAAATTTTAATAAAATTACACCCTTTTTCTCAATTTTTAAGGTGCTTAATGAAACCCTTTGTATTTTGCACACATGGTGGGGATTCAGCAACTTACATTGGTTCAATTCAGGAATTACATTCAAAAGGAATTCCACTTTACAAATCGTATTGTAGGAATCGTTGGCCCCAATGGTGTTGGAAAAACAAATGTTTTAGACGCCTTGTATTATTTGTCCTTTACCAAAAGTTACTTCAGCCGACCCGATGCCCAAAATGTACACCACGCTTATCAGGGATTAAGAATCGATGGTAAATATAATATCAATAATAACGA
>DOMR01000051.1:5009-5420 GCA_003509845.1 Chitinophagaceae bacterium
AAATTAATGGATAGTTTATTGTGTCAAATACATCCCCCCTATTTAAAATATTTAATTCAATACAATAAAATTTTATTACAGCGCAATAGCCTTTTAAAGATTGCCAATGAAACAGGAAATTTAGACGCCTTACTTTTAGAAACATTGAATGAACAATTAATTGCAAGTGGGAATCCTATCCATGAATATCGAAAACAATTAATGCAAGAATGGTTGCCCGAAGTTTTAAAATTATACCAACACTTAGCTGGACAAGCAGATGATATCTCCATCAAATATCAATCTACTTTAAGCGACCAGGATTTTAAAACTTTACTTGTACAATCTTTAAATAAGGATACCTTACTGCATCGCACTAATGTGGGTATCCATAAGGACGATTTGTTAGTGACCATACAAAATCAACCCTTT
>DOMR01000102.1:0-2964 GCA_003509845.1 Chitinophagaceae bacterium
CCAGAAGATAGTCCATTGAAATTATTGGTTTTGCGAAAAAGTAAGCAAGTGCAATTGCAGTTAACTAGAGCGAATATCCCCATTTCACCGATTGATGCATTTTATATGATCAGTGACACTGTTGGGTATATTAAATTAAATAAGTTTACAGATCGTACTTATGAAGCTTTTATGCAAGCCTTGGATCCATTGGTTCAAAAAGGGATGAAGTCATTGGTTTTGGATTTACGTAATAATGGGGGTGGTTTACTTTCTGAGGCTGTTGGAATCGCTGATGAATTATTGCCTGGAAATAAATTAATCGTTTACACCGAAGGGGTACATTCACCTAGGGTAGATTATTATAGTAAAAGAGAAGGTCTTTTTGAGCAAGGAAAAATTACAATATTGATGAATGAATCCTCCGCATCTGCTAGTGAAGTATTAGCTGGGGCATTACAGGATTGGGATAGAGCGACGATTGTAGGAACAAGGTCATTTGGCAAGGGATTGGTGCAACAGCAATTTAATTTATCAAATGGGGGTGCTTTGCGTTTAACGACTGCAAAATATTACACACCCTTAGGCAGAAATATCCAACGACCTTATGTTTTAGGTAAGGAAGCCTATGAGGACGCTTATGTTAAAAGATTGCATGAAGATGCGATTGGTATGCCAGATTCTAATTTCAAAGGAAATTCATTCAAAACCCCAAAGGGCAATTTAGTGTATGGTGGTGGTGGTATTTATCCTGACAAGTGGGTTGTAAGTAGTGATATAGTAATGGATACAACCAATCATCTGTTATTGCAAAATAATTTAGTCAACGAATTTGTACTTGGTTTTTATCTTTCCAATTTGCCCAAAATGATCCAACTGAAAAATGTTCCCGATTTGCTGACGCAGTATAATAATGAAACAACTTGGGAGGCATTCATCAATTTTGCCAAACAACATTCACCGAGTAGTGTTGGGAAACTGAATAGTTCAAAAAAGAGGGTGCTGCCTGAAATGGCCAGTTTATTGGCAAGAATGCGTTGGTATAAGCAAGGCTATTATGAAGCAACCAATAGGATGGATCCACAATTTCAAAAGATGATTCATTAGGCAATTTTGGATGTATGATATTTATCATAATTTTTCATGATTCGGCTCATTTTAATAGAATAAGTTAGGCGGCATCTTTGCTGCTTATATGCCACAACATTGTTACCATTGCGGGGTTGATTGTGATGATTCAATACTTTGGAATGATAAAGTATTTTGTTGTTCTGGATGCAAATTAGTTTATCAATTATTGGATGAAAATGGATTGTGTCAGTATTATGATTTAACGGACATGCCTGGGATGACAGCAAAGGGGCACTTTGTTTCAGACAAATATAATTACTTAGACAACGAAGCCATCCAGGAGCAATTAATTCAATTTAAGCAAGGTGATCAGGCGCATGTGGTATTTTATTTACCTCAAATACATTGTGTTAGTTGTGTTTGGCTATTGGAAAATTTGCATAAAATAAATCCTGGGATTATTCAATCACAAACCCATTTTGAAAAAAAGGAAATTAAAGTGGTGTATCAACCAAGTTTAATTACGTTAAAAGAACTGGTACAACTATTGGCATTTGTAGGGTATGCGCCAGTCATCCATTTGGGGGGCAATGATTGGTTAAAGAAAAAGAAAGTAAATAAAAAGCAGCTTTTTAAAATTGGTATTGCTGGATTTTGTTTTAGTAATATCATGATGCTTAGTTTCCCCGAGTATTTGTCAAATAATGCAGTTGAATTGGGAAACTTAAGGGTGTTTTTTATTTATATCAATTTGCTTTTGTCATTACCTGTATTAATATATAGTGCAAGTGATTTTTTTATTTCGGCCTATACGGGACTTCGTCAAAAGTGGTTAAATATTGATGCGCCCATCGCGCTTGCAATTGCAGTTACTTTCTCAAGAAGTGTTTATGAAATTCTTACGCAAACAGGGGCTGGTTATTTGGATAGCATGAGTGGCATTGTTTTTTTTATGTTAATTGGAAGGTGGTTTCAGGATAAATCCTATGACTCATTTGCATTTGATCGAGATTATACTTCATTTTTTCCATTAGGGGTAACTGTATTACAAGATGGGAATGAAATTAATAAACCATTAGCTGAATTAACAAAAGGAGAACGAGTTTTAATAAAATCAGAAGAAATGATACCAGCGGATAGTAAATTGATATCCGATGGTGCTTTGGTGGATTATAGTTTTGTATCCGGTGAAAATGCGCCCATTGAAGTGATGAAAGGGGCATTGGTATACGCTGGCGGAATCCAAAAGGGGCGTGCCATACAATTGGAAGTCGTTAAGCCAGTAGGACAAAGTTATATCACCGAATTATGGAATAGTCCTTTATTGAAATCTGAGAAAAATGCAGAAAAATCATTTGTTCATCCTTGGAGTCAGTATTTTACTATAATATTATTTGCGATTGCAATTTCGAGTGGCATTTATTGGAGCATCTATGACATCAGTAAAATAATGCCAGCAGTCACCGCTGTATTAATTGTGGCTTGTCCTTGCTCCTTATTATTGACAGTAACATTTACTTACGGGAATGTATTAAGGTGGCTTGGGAAAAGTAAATTTTACTGTAAAAATGCATCAGTTATTGAGGCGATTGATAAAATAGACACGATTGTATTTGATAAAACTGGCACACTCACCAACCATGCCGAAACGCAGTTAGCATATGATGGTGTTCCATTGTCAAATAATGAGATGTTGGCCATCAAATCTATCACCAAAGAATCGTTGCACCCCTTAAGTCAATTGATTGCACAATATTATTTTTCAAAAGTGGATGGTGTAGTTGAAGTTAATAAAATTGAAAATTTTATTGGTAAAGGAACCAAGGCCAATTGCGGTGACTTTGAAGTTTTAATTGGGTCAGCTTCCTTTTTAGCATCCAATCATGTTTATGCAAATCAGCAAAAGGAAGGATC
>DOMR01000102.1:3100-20533 GCA_003509845.1 Chitinophagaceae bacterium
GATCATCCAACCGAAAAGAATAATTTGATACAAATTTTAGGTGCTGATGTGACCCTATTATTTGAACAAAGTCCGGAGGATAAACTTAATTATATTCAACAGCTTCAATCGCAAGGTCGCAAAGTGATGATGGTAGGGGATGGTTTAAATGATGCAGGTGCTTTGCAAAAAAGTAATGTAGGGATAGCCGTGACTGATCAATCCCATTTATTCACCCCAGCAAGTGATGCCATTTTAGCAGGGGAGCAAATGAGTGTTCTTGATGAATTAATCAATTATGCAAAAAAAGCAAAATTAATTATCATACTCATTTTTAGCTTATCTATAATTTATAATATAGTAGGCATGTATTTTGCGACAAGCGCCCAATTGTCCCCGATGGTTGCGGCTATATTAATGCCCATTAGCTCAATAAGCATTGTGGCGCTTTCTGCATTGCTTTCATTTCTGTTTTCGTCTACAATCAGATCTAAGAACTGATATATATCATCTTTTGCTTTGACCTATGTCATTAGGAAAAATGAACATTCCTGCTAGATTTGTCTCAAATATATTTTCATGGGTGTTATAGTATTATTAATCATTGTAAGTGTTGTTGTAGCAGGCGGCTTTTTAATTGCTTTTTTATGGTCTGTGAAAACGGGGCAAATGGAAGACGATTATACACCTTCTGTTCGAATACTTTTTGATACTGAAGTCAAATTGACGGCAAATAGGGCCATTACAAAAAAAGAAGTAAACATAAATAATCATTTACCTAAATAATAATTAAAGCTTGATCATCATTAACCATTTAAATTAACCTTATGCAAGTAGAAAGTTTTCAGTATGACAATAAAACAGTAAGGAATTTTGCTATTGCCACGATCATCTGGGGTGTTGTAGGAATGACGGTGGGATTATGGGTAGCATTGCAGTTGGTTTATCCCACAATATTAAACTTACAACCGTATTTCAATTTTGGACGCATCAGACCATTGCATACGAATGCGGTCATTTTTGCCTTTGTTGGAAATGCCATGTTTATGGGGGTGTATTATTCATTACAGCGCTTATTAAAAGCGAGGATGTTTAGTGATGTATTAAGTAAGATACATTTTTGGGGTTGGCAATTAATTATTGTTGCTGCAGCAATTACATTGCCTTTGGGACTTTCTACTGCAAAAGAATATGCAGAATTAGAATGGCCCATCGATATTGCAATTACATTAATATGGGTGGTGTTTGGATTTAATATGTTTGCGACCATAATAAAAAGAAGAGAACGTCATTTATATGTTGCAGTTTGGTTTTACATCGCCACATTTGTTACGGTTGCGGTATTGCATTTAGTGAATTCATTTGAATTGCCAGTTACCTTATTTAAAAGTTATAGTTGGTATGCGGGTGTGCAAGATGCTTTAGTTCAATGGTGGTATGGGCATAATGCGGTTGCTTTTTTCCTAACGACGCCATTTTTAGGTTTGATGTATTATTTTTTACCTAAAGCCGCGAATAGGCCAGTGTTTTCTTATAAATTATCTATCATCCACTTTTGGGCGTTGATCTTTTTATATATCTGGGCGGGACCACACCATTTGTTATACACTGCTTTACCTAATTGGGCGCAAAGCTTAGGTATCGTTTTTAGTTTTATGTTGATATTTCCAAGTTGGGGTGGTATGATTAATGGATTACTTACTTTACGCGGGGCTTGGGATAAAGTAAGGGAAGATGTTATTTTGAAATTTATGGTGGTTGCAGTTACTGCATATGGGATGTCCACTTTTGAAGGACCGATGTTGTCATTAAAAAGTATAAATGCAGTAGCACATTTTTCTGATTGGATTATTGCACATGTGCACATTGGTGGATTAGGTTGGAACGGGATGCTTACTTTTGGAATCATCTATTGGTTATTACCAAGAATTTACAAAACCGAATTATATTCTAAAAAATTAGCCAATATCCATTTTTGGTTGGCAACATTGGGCATATTATTTTATGCAATACCCATGTATTGGGCAGGTTGGCAACAGGTTGCCATGTGGAAGCAATTCACACCAAGTGGTCAATTAAAATATCAATTTTTAGAAACCGTAACCTATATGGCACCATTTTATGCAATGAGGGCAATCGGGGGCATATTGTATTTAACGGGTGCAATTATAGGTATGGTTAATTTCTTTAAAACAATGAGTAAAGGTACTTTAGAAGCAAATGAAGCTGCAGAGGCGCCTGCTTTGGAGAAAACCTATACAAAGCATGATGGAGAGCATTGGCATCGTTGGATTGAGCGAAAGCCTACGCCATTTTTGTTATTATCCTTAGTTGTGATTTTAATTGGCGGTTTAGTTGAATTAGTCCCTACGTTTTTAGTAAAATCAAATATCCCAACTATTTCAAGTGTAAAACCTTATACACCATTAGAGTTGCAAGGAAGAGATATTTATACAAGAGAAGGTTGTTATACCTGTCACTCTCAAATGATTCGTCCATTTAGAAGTGAAACTGAGCGATATGGTGAGTATAGTAAAGCAGGTGAGTTTGTGTATGATCATCCATTTCAATGGGGTAGTAAGCGAACCGGTCCAGATTTGGCAAGGGAAGGTGTTGGTAATTTGAAAAAATCAAATTCTTGGCATTATAATCATTTGGAAGAACCTGGTGCAATATCAACGGGTTCAGTCATGCCTTCTTATTCATTTTTAATTGATGATAATTTAGATACGGCATCCACGCCACTGAAGATTAATGCGATGCGCACATTAGGAGTTCCATACGATGCTAATTATGGAAGTAAAGCTAATGCAGATTTAATGCTACAAGCCAAATTGATTTCAGATGATTTGCAAAAGGAGGGCATTAAAGTTGCACCTAATAAAGAGATTATTGCGTTAATCGCTTATTTGCAAAGATTAGGGGCAGACATTACAAAAAAATAAACAATATAAATAAATCATCATGTACAGTTTTATAAAAAAATATACCGAAACAATGCAGGATCAGAATGTATATCCGCTTTTTTCATTGTTGGTTTTTGTTGCATTTTTTATAGGTGTTTTATGGTATGTAAAAGTGCTGGACAATAAGCAAGTGGATAGAATTAAAAATTTACCCCTAGAACAATAATAAATTAATCTAAAAACATTTTTTATGTTAAAAAATAAAAATAATTTTCTATTGTTATTGGCTAGCTTGGTTTCAGTAGCATCAATAGCACAAACAAATACAATTGCGGTAAAGCCGGCAACTACAAATTATATGGAAGTGCTAATGATTACAGTAGCATTGCTATTGGTAGTCGTTATATGGGTATTGGCGAATGTTTTGATGATGGTATCAAAAAAAGCAGTACAAATTTCTAAAGCCGCTGGGTCAAAAGTGGGAATGATATTTGTAATTGCGATGGGATCATTATTTTCAAAAAACTTATCAGCGCAAGCCACTTCTGCTATAACTGATACGACGAAGGCGGTTGCTACCGATTTTTATGGTGGCTTATCTTACAATACTTTTTGGACAATGGCATCGGTCATTTTTTTGGAATTATTAATTGTTTTTTTACTCGTTTTATTTATTAGAAATATTTTTAGGGCAATTCATCCAAAAGAAAAAATAATCGTTGCTGGTAAAGCGCAAACTGATTCCTGGTTGCTCAAAACATGGCACAAATTAGATAAACAATTTTTTACAAAAGCGGTTCCATTAGAAAAGGAAGCCGATATGCTGTTGGATCATAACTATGATGGCATCAAGGAATTGGACAATGCTTTACCTCCATGGTGGAAATATGGTTTTTATATCACTATAGTAGTGGCCGTATTTTACATTTTAAAGTTTGAAGTATGGCATACTGGTATGAATCCAACAGAGGAGTACAATACGGAAATGACTATTGCTAAAACTGAAACAGATGCTTATTTGGCTTCAGCAAAGGAAAATGTGGATGAGAATTCAGTGACCGACTTGGATGCCGCGGGTAATGCTGCTGGTAAAGCAATATTTGCTAAAACCTGTGTACCATGTCATTTGGCGGAAGGGCAGGGATTAGTAGGACCCAATTTAACAGATGAATATTGGATTCATGGCGGCGGCATAAAGGATATTTTTAAAATTATCAAATATGGGTTCCCTGATAAGGGTATGCAGTCATGGCAATCCACGTATTCCCCTGTGCAAATGCAACAATTGGCAAGCTATATTAGAAGTTTAAAAGGGACCAATCCGCCAAATCCAAAAGCGCCTCAAGGGGATTTGTATAAAGAAGTAGCTGTCTCAATGGATAGTTCAGCAAAAGGAAAAATTAATGATGCAAAATAATTCTATAAATGAATCGGAAAGTATTGCGAATTATAAAAAAGACGCTTTAGACCAAACCTTTAGAGATGCTGTTTCTACGATAAGCAAGGAAGGAAACAGAAACTATGTAGTTCCACAAAAACCAAAGGGGCGGCTATATAATTTAAGATCCTATTTTAGTTATTTTTATTTGATTTTATTTTTCACATTACCTTTCATTAAGGTAGAAGGAGAGCCCTTGTTCTTATTTAATGTGTTGGAACGGAAGTTTATATTTTTCAGTAAAATATTTTGGCCACAGGATTTTTTCATTTTTGCTATTGGGTTATTGACCTTTATTGTTTTTGTGATTCTGTTTACAGTTGCGTTTGGTAGAATATTCTGTGGCTGGGCTTGTCCACAAACCATTTTTATGGAAATGGTATTTCGTAAAATTGAATATTTTATTGACGGTGATGCGAATCAACAAAAAAAGTTGAAAGCGATGCCTTGGAATACAGAAAAGGTGGTAAAAAGGGTAACTAAAATTTTTGTTTTCTTTTCATTATCATTTTTAATTGCTAATTTCTTTTTAGGTTATATCATTGGTATTGATGAAGTTGGTGTATTAATTAAAGAAGGAATTTTTGTTCACTTTGGCACTTTTAGTGCTTTGGTCATTTTTACCTTGGTTTTTTTCTTTGTCTATTATTGGTTTAGAGAACAGGCATGTATCATCGTATGTCCTTATGGTCGATTGCAGGGGGTATTGTTGGATCGAAACTCAATTTTAGTTGCCTATGATTATGTAAGGGGAGAGCCGAGAGGTAAGTTGTCAGATACATCAACTAGTAAAGGAGATTGTGTGAATTGTCATGCTTGTGTTCGTGTATGTCCAACCGGTATTGATATCCGAAATGGAACGCAGTTAGAGTGTGTCAATTGTACTGCTTGTATTGATGCTTGTGATGAAATCATGGATCACGTCAATAAACCCAAAGGTTTAATAAGATATGCCTCAGAAAATGGGATAGCTTTAAAAGAGAAAATGACTTACACATGGAGGTTGAAATTGTATACCCTTGTTTTGAGTCTGCTATTAATTTTTTTAGGGGTGTTGTTAGTTACAAGAGCCGATGTTGCAGCTAGAATTATGAGAACGCCAGGACAAACCTATCAATTACTAGCAGATGATAAGATCAGTAATTTGTATAACATAAAATTGGTCAATAAAACGAGGAAAAATATTCATTTGGACTTAAAATTGGAGAATATCAAAGGTGAAATTAATCAAGTAGGGGTGGTTGACGTTCCAAAGGAATCCTATTTTCAAACCAGTTTTTTTATCACATTAAAAAATGAACAATTAAAGGCGAGAAAAACAAAAGTTAAGATTGGTATTTACGAAAACGGTAAAAAAATGGATGTTTTAACTGCAATTTTTTTGGGACCATCAATTTAAAAAATATAATCATGAAATTTAATTGGGGACATAAAATATTGATTGTGTATTTGGTTTTTGTTGGCGGCATATTATTGCTTGTCTTTAAATCATCGCAGCAAAAATTTGATTTGGTTCAGCAAGACTATTATGGTGCTGAATTAAAATACCAGGAAGTAATTAATGCAACAAAGCATGCATCTGAATTAGGCATAGACTTGGGTTTGGTAGTGAGAGGAAGTTTTTTACACATCACATTGCCACCCATTTTCCAGCAATCGGAGACCAAGGGGGAGGTTCATTTGTATTGTATTGCAGACGAAAAGGGGGATTTGAAAAAAAAATTTAAGTCGAATAATGGGGAATTTGATTTGGAGCTATTAACAACAATGAAAGGAAATTATACTTTAAAATTAACGGTACAGAATAGAGGAGTAGATTATTATTTTGAAAAAAAAATATTGCTATAAGCAAAAATAATGATGTCGTTAAACACCATATTTGAGATTGGCTTTTTTATGGGACTTATTGGAAGTGTTCATTGTATTGCTATGTGCGGCCCATTAGTGATGGCGTTACCTATTTCGCAGCAAACTAATTTTCAAAAATGGCAATCTATTTTACTCTATCACGCAGGCAAAATTTCGAGCTATACTTTATTGGGAATTATATTTGGTTTATTTGGCAGTCAGTTGCCATTGTACGGTGTCCAGGAAAATTTATCTATTGTTATGGGTAGCATTATGTTATTATATGTGGTTTATGTTTTTGTAATTAAACCAAAATTTATACCCAGATTTTTGCAATTTAATCTGTTATATACTTTTATTGTTAAAAAAATGGGACAGTTGTTTCAGCGTAAAAACAGAACAGTGTTTTATTTAATAGGTATTTTAAATGGTTTACTCCCCTGTGGAATGATCTACGTTGCATTAACGTCTGCATTAGCAACACAAAATATTTTACAAGGGGGTTTGCTTATGGCATTTTTTGGTTTGGGCACCATGCCTGCATTACTAATGGTAGCTATTGGCGGGCAGTATTTTGGCTTGAATTTTAGAAAAAAAATACAAAACTTATTACCCGTATTTATTTTTAGTATGGGCGTATTGCTAATATTAAGAGGGATGAATTTAGGCATACCTTATTTAAGTCCACATTTAGGCATAGGTGCCGATAAAATTTCATGTCACAATTAACAAGCTATGAATAAGGATATAATATATAAGGATTTAGATAGCTTATTAAACACACTGAATTTGATTCAGGAAGAGCAGACAGTAATTAAGCGAAAGCTTAGTGGCTTATTAGATCATGTAGTACCAAATCATTTTATAGATTGGGCGGAAGAAATACATCAGCAAATTTTGAATAGGGAAGTAGCACTTCAGCTGTTAAGAAAAGATATTATTGCACTAAAAAAAACAATAGTACAAAAAAAATCTATTATTTATTTTGTCAATAATCAATATGTAAAATTGATTATTAAATACAAAGAGCAAATAGCTTATTTAGAAAATGAATTCAAACTTTGGGCAAAAGTAACAGCAGAAAAATTTGATACAATTGTTGCGTAAGGGTTAGTTAAAAAGATTGGTTAATTTTTTTTCTTCAAGCAGAATTATTTTCCCTTCCTTTATTTCAATTAATTTTTCCGATTTAAAGTCGCTTAAGGTTCTGATCAAACTTTCGGTAGCAGTTCCTGCGATATTTGCTAAATCCTCTCTTGAAATTGATATAGAAAAATTTCCTTCCTCCTCTTTATTGGCATACTTCTTTTTTAAAGTTAATAAAGCGTCAGCTACTCTTTTTCTTAAACTGTGATAGGCCAATGCAACTAGTTGTTGTTCTTTTTCAGCAATATTATTGGCTAGTAACTTGATTACTTTTAATGCAATTTCTTGGTGTTGCGTGATCAAGTGTTCAAATTCTTTTCTCGGAATAACACGTATGGTTGATTCCTCCATGGTTTCCGCAAATTCCTCATAAATGGAATTTTCGATAAGTGGGATGTGCCCAAAAAAATCACCTGCAGAAAGTAAGCCGATGATTAACTCCTTTCCGCCATCACTTGTTTTATAAATTTTTACTTTGCCTGTTTGGATATAATATAATTTATTCGGATGTTGTCCTTCAGAATAAATTACTTGCTTTTTTTTGTATTGAATAACATCATGGCTTTCTAATGCATCATACATTTCATCCTTATTTCCAAGGTCTGAAATAATTTGATACCAATTTTCAATACCCTTACCACCCTGTGCTTTTAGAATCTTTATTTTTTCTAATCGGGCCCTTATTGCATTGATTAGCTCTGAATCAGAAAATGGTTTTGTTATATAATCGTCTGCACCCATTTCCATCCCTTTTCTTAAATCGGTTCGCTCGCTTTTAGCACTTAAAAATATAAATGGGATATGCTGAAGTTCTAGATTTTTACTGATAATTTGAAAAACACCATAGCCATCTAAAACCGGCATCATAATATCGCAAATAATTAAATCTGGTGGATTTGCCATGGCCATTTCAACCCCTACTTTACCATTTTCGGCAGTAAATACCTCGTAATTGGCAAGGCCTAAAATTTCAGCAGTATTATCTCTAAGGGCCTCGTTATCCTCTATTAATAAAATTTTTTCCATAGTTATTATTTTTTAATCAAATTCGGTTTTTATTAAACTGGGTAATACTATTTTAAATGTACTCCCTTTTTCTAATTCGCTTTCATAAGAAATGGTGCCATTTAATATCTCAATATATCTACCCACAATATGAAGCCCTAATCCAGTTCCTTGAATATTTGTTGCGTTGGTTGCTCTAAAAAATCTTTCAAATAAATGGATCTGATCTGCCATTGGGATTCCCATACCTTGGTCTGTAATCTTTATCGTTGTATTTTCATTGTCAACTTTACAAGTAATGGTAATGTTTGCATTTTCAGGTGAAAATTTGATCGCATTTGAAACTAGATTGATTAGTACATGTTTCAATAAAATGCTATCTGTATAGGTGCATATATTACCAAAATGTTCGTATTTAATTTCTTGGCCAGGTTTAAGCAGCACATTCATTTCGTTCGTGATGCTATTTATGAATTCACTTATATCAAATAATTCTGATTTTACTTCTACCTTCCCTTCTTCAATTTTACCTAAGGATAAAAATTCGTTCAATATATCAGTCAGGGTTTTAACCGATGATTTAATACGGTCAATATGTTTGTCTCTTTTGGGTTGGTCCTCTGTTGTATTGTATTTTGCCAATAGTGAGATGGAAGATAAAACCGTACTTAGGGGTGTTCTAAATTCATGTGATGCCATGGATACAAACCTTGATTTCAAGTCGTTGACTTCTTTTTCTTTCTCTAAAGATTTTGTAAGGTGTTCTTTGGAGGCTTCTAGTTCAACTAATGTTTTTTGTAATTCAGTGGTTCTTTGTAAAACGGTATTTTCCAAATTGAAATTTAATTGCCTCATTTCTTCATTTACCTTTTCCATTTCTGCTTGTTGCAATAAAATCTTATTTTCATATTCATGTCTGCGGGTAATATCTACGATAAAAGCAATTGCATATTGTTGGTCCTCGGATTTAAAATGGCCTAAACTTATTTCTACTGGAAATTCTGATCCGTCTTTTTTTAATGCAGAAAGCGTCATGCCTATCCCCATTCCTCTGGACTTTGGATTTTCAATATAGCTATTTCTATAACCCACATGCTTGTGGTGAAATCTTTGGGGTATGATCTTTTCTAGAATCAAGCCTTCCATACTTTCACCATCGTACCCAAATAAATTATTTGAAAAAGGATTCGCCATCACAATGACACCATGGGTATTGACTAAAATTATTCCCATGGATGCTGATTGAAACAAAGCATCAAACCTGATATCCTTTATAATTGGTTTAACTACATTCCCATTGGGGGCTGAATCGAGCATTTTTTGAAGTCGTTTGGATGCTCTTAAAGTTACAAAAAATAACTGATATTTATCAGTAAATCAATTGGTTTATTTTCCAATTAATTCATATCTAAATGCAACTTGAAAATCAATGAATTTAGTCCTTCCAACGCCAATCACCCGCAATTTGTAATGCCTCTTTTAAACCCTTATCAATTAGGAATTGTTTTGTTTCTTGATCCGTCAAATGTTTTGACTTTATTTCATAAGCATCCGCCACCCCATATAAAAGCATAGTACCATAACGGACCGTATTTTTCATTCCTTTTTCATCCACTAAGTTAAATCCATCACAGTCAGCATGGTAGCATGGCCCTGCGCCATTGGGTAATCCGCCGCCTGAACCTCCACCAGTTGGAATACCCTGTAACATAAATGGTTGGTGATCGCTGTGCAATCCTGCGCCAACGGATAAGGAATTTTTGAAACCGGTATCAATTTTATTGGCAATAGCACCAATACTTTGGAACAATGTTCTGCTGTCTTCCGAACTGGTTGAGAAACCTTTTGGATCATTGGTCATGTCATAATTGAACATGTACCTAATTTGATCAATGCTTTTGTCATTTTTTGCTGCAGTCACATATGCTTTTGAACCTAGTAATCCTTCTTCTTCCCCCATAAAAAGTGCAAATTCCACTGTACGTGCAGGATTTAATTTTAATGCTTGAAATGTTCTTGCCATATCTAATACTGAAAATGAACCTATGCCATTATCAATGGCGCCTGTGGCTAAATCCCAACTATCTAAATGTCCGCCCACCACTACTTTTTCATTGGGTAGGATCGCTCCTGGAATTGTCGCAATAATATTTCTTGCTTTAATTAAACCGGAAAAGTTAGTCATTTCAATATGGCTAAAAAGTTTTTCAGTTTTAAGTTTTTCTTTTAAAATCATACCATCTTCCTTACCTACGCAAACTGCGGGTATCGGAATTAATTTTCCAGTTACGGAAGCGGTGCCTGTTAATAAGATGCCATTGGCTGAGGTATTTATAACAATAATTCCCTTAGCGCCATATTTGGTGGCAATTGCAGTTTTTTCAGAACGATGCAAGTTGGGTGTGCCTGGTTTTGATCCTGGAAGTACACCCAAGTATACCAATGCGAATTTTCCGACAACCTTATTTGGATTATTCAAATAATCTTCCTCCAATCCATTACCCATATCAACCACTTCAAGTGTTTCATTTACTTTAATGGGGGAGTAGGCAAGTGAAACAGATTTAATAGGTTTTAATTTATCTATGGCTGAACCTATGGTTACTTTAATAGTACCACGGCTCCAACTTTCCACTTCAAATGGTTGGTATTTCAAGTTTTTAAACCCATAGGATTTAAGCAGGTTGTATGCAAATTCTTCTGCTTTTTGTCCGTTGGCGGATCCTGTTAATCTGTGACCAATAGTTTCAGTCGCAGTTTTTAATGATGGGTAGGCATTCGAGTTTGAGACTACTTCGGTATTAATATTATTGAAAATGGTTGTCCATTCCGGTTTTGTTTGGCCAAAAAGTAAGTTGCTGGTTAAAATAGAGAATAGACTAAGTGATAGCGCTTTGTTTTTCATATAGGGTCGATTTGTCTCACGAATTTATTCAAAATTTATGACAAAAAGCTAGGCAATATTTTACGGTATAATAAATAGGATTGAGCGAATTTTAATGCGTATATTTAGGTAATAATTAAATATAAAATTTATGTTTTTAATCATTCTAGGAATACTTATATTTTTTGCTGCAGGTGCTGTGAAAAATTTGAATTTACCCATCTCTGGACATAGTGGAACCGTTCGTTCGGTAGGAATTGTAATAATTGTCATTGGTGCATTATCATCTAGTGTGAAACAAATTGATGCTGGTGAAATTGGTGTACAATCACTCTTTGGAAAAGTACAGGATGAAATATTAACAAGTGGTTTAACCATGGTGAATCCTTTGGTTTCCATCAATACAATTGATGTTCGTACACAAAATTATACGATGAGTGGTGTTCATAGTGAAGGGGATTTGTCGGGAGATGATGCGATACGTGTATTAACTGCAGATGGCTTGGAAGTGGTGATTGATTTGACAGTTTTATACCGTGTGCAATCGGCACAAGCACCCAATATTGTTAGGCAAATAGGGTATGATTTTAAAAATGTAATTGTACGACCTGTTACTAGAACAAAGATGAGAGATAACGCAGTATATTATACAGCGGTAGATTTATACTCAACAAAAAGAGATGAATTTCAATCTAGAATATTTAAAACCATTGAAGCTAATTTAAAAGAAAGAGGTTTTGTGCTTGAGCAATTATTGGTACGTAATATTACTTTGCCAGCAACCGTAAAAGCTTCTATTGAAGAAAAAATTAAGGCTGAACAAGATGCGCAAAAAATGCAGTTTGTATTACAGAAAGAAAAACAAGAAGCAGAGCGTAAAAGAGTGGAGGCGCAAGGTATTGCTGATTATCAAAGAATCATCAGCTCTGGATTAGGCGATAAGCAATTACAATATGAGCAAATTCAGGCAATGAAGGGATTGATGACTTCACCCAATGCTAAGGTTATTATAATGGGTGGGTCTGGAAAAACGCCAATCATATTGGACGGCAAAGGGAATTAATTAGGAAATAATTTCTAGCTGACAATTATAATATGCTTTAACTATTAAAAACTTCTGTTATATCTTTAACAGAAGTTTTTTTATGTCTAATTTTAGAAGTTAAGATTTTATTTATGGTGTCTGAAAAACTAAAAGCAATATTGGCTGTATTACTGGGGAATTTTTTCTTTGCAACCAGTATAGTTGCTGTTAAACATATTAGCCCGTCACTCATTACGCCAATCGCATTAACTTCAATTCGAGTAGGCGGCACAGCAATACTTTTTTGGCTATTTTTTGGATTGAAAGCGGGAACAAATCAATTTCAGAAAGCTGATTTTTATATTATTTTGATTTGCGCTTTAACAGGAATTGCCATGAATCAAAATTTTTCAATTAAGGGCATGTCTTTGACTAGCCCCATTCACGCATCCTTACTGGTATTAACAACGCCTATCGTAATTACCCTGCTGGCTATATTTTTTTTAAAAGAGAGATTAAATAGTTTGAAAATCCTTGGACTTTTACTCGGAATTTTCGGGGGTATTTTATTGGTTTTTTCAAGAGATGTATCGGTCGTCAATAAATCAGGTCAAGCACTTGGCGACATGTTTGTTGTCTTTGGCGCTATTAGCTATGCGACTTATGTAGTTATGATGAAATCAATCGCACATAAATACTCAAATACAGCTATATTAAAATGGGTGTTTTTGATTGGAAGTTTGATTAGTATTCCAATTGGATGGCATGATTTACGATTAGTACAATGGGCTTCATTTGATGCATTAAGTTGGTTTTGTCTATTCTATATTGTGGTAGGCGCTACTTTTTTTGCTTATCAATTGGTGAATTTTGGTATTTATAAATTAGGCGCCAGTGTAGCGGGATCATTTATCTATTCGCAACCATTTTTTGCAACCATTGCTGCCATCATATTGTTAAATGAAACCATTACTTTAACAAAGTTTTTATCTGCTGGACTTATCATGACGGGGGTATTTTTAGCCAATTATAAGACCAAGTGAAGTAGTTAAAATTTTACCATATGCAATTAGACATCTTTTTTATTGTAATTTTATTGTATAAGAGTTTTAAATGAAAAAATTAATAGTACTATTTTGTTTTGTAATTTTTATCACCGCATTATTCGCGATTCCCTTTTTAACACCCATCAAGCCAGTTGTTTTAAAAACCCCATCCACTAACTTAAACCAAGATAAAGAAAGTGGGGCTGCTTTAGCTAAATTGTATTGTGCGAGTTGTCATTTATTTCCATCACCTAGTCTATTAGACCAAACGACATGGAAGAATAAAGTATTACCAAATATGGCCTGGAGATTAGGCATTAGCGCAGGTTATGCTAGTCCTTATAATGACATGGATTCAAGTGAAGTGAGATTAGTAAAAGTTGCAAATATTTATCCAAATAACCCAATAATCTCAATTACACAGTGGAATAAAATATTTAATTATTATATTTCAAATGCGCCAAAAACTCCAAAATCTATAGATTTTTTGCCACTTATTGAAAAAAGGACATCACAATTTATAGTCCAGCCTATATTTATTGAAGAAAAAGAATTGCCTAAAACCACCATGATTAAATTTGACTCAAGTCACTCACTACTTTATATAGGAGATGCTAGGGGAGAATTATACGCATTAAATAGTCGATTAAAATTAGATCACAAATGGATTTTCCCTTCTGCGCCTGTTGATATAAATTTTCAAACTTCAAATCCTGAAGTTCTATGTATTGGTAGTGTTGCTCCAACTGAAAAAAAGGAAGGCGTTTTATTTACTTTAGACTCAAGCATAAAATTATCAAAATTAGCTAGACCTGTAGCTATGGAATATGCTGATTTGAATGCAGATGGGAAATTAGATTTAATCATATGTGAATTTGGTAATCATACAGGAAAATTAGCATGGTATGATGGAGGCGACCGCGTTAAAGAAAATGTCTTACTTACAAGACCAGGAGCAAGAAAGTTAGAGATTGTGGATCTTAATAAAGATGGGAATCTTGATTTAATTGTATTGATGGCGCAGTCGCAAGAGGGGATTTATTATTTTGAGAATTTAGGTAAAAATAAATTTAAAGAATCTGTTTTAATCAACTTCCCGCCAGTTTATGGTTTAAGTTATTTTGAATTAGTAGATTTTAATAAAGACGGTCATTTGGATATTCTTTTAACCAATGGGGATAATTGGGATTTATCAAGAGTTAAGAAAAACTTTCATGGAATAAGAATTTTCATGAATAATGGGAGTAATCAATTTGCACAAACTTTCTTTTTCCCCCTTTATGGCACAAGTAAAGCGTTGGCTAGAGACTTTGATGGGGATGGCGATTTAGACATTGCAGCAATATCATTTTATGATGATTTGGATCATCCAGAACAAGGTTTTGTATACTTGAAAAATAATGGCAATTACTTTTTTGATGCTTCTACTATTCCCGCAGCTGCTAACGGGAAATGGCTTACAATGGAAGCATTAGACATTGATAATGATGGCGATTCTGATATTGTTTTAGGTTCATTTATTTATTCAATTGCAGAAATGATAGGGTTGATCAATAAGGGGGTGGAGCATTTCCCTCAATTATTATTATTAACCAATATCAAAAAGTAGTTGTGTATCATTTTGATGTATTTTTTTATGACTAACTTAGTAAATTATAATTTAAAAATAACTATTTTGAAAATAACAAATTTGCTTATTTATACTTTGTTGTTCGTATTTTATTCGAACACAGTTTTTGGGCAAAAAGTAGTCAATATTGCATGTATTGGAAATGGGGTGACCTATGGTGTTGGCGTTGAAAATAGAGAAAAGAATAATTTTCCACAGCAATTGCAGTATTTACTCGGTGCGAATTATAAGGTAACTAATTTCGGAGTGGTTAATGCGCCTGTTTTAAGTAATGGTTTAAATGGTTACACCCAAACAGCTGCATTTAAAAAAAGCCACACAATTAACCCAGATATTGTTTTTGTAGAATTGGGCTTAGATGAAATAAAATCATCAGACACTGCATTTATTTCAAATTTCACAAATACGCTTGAAGGTATTGTACAGTCCTATGCTAATTTGTCGGCGCGTCCGCGTATTGTTCTATTTTTACCTTTGCCTATTTTTTTAAACGATAGTAGTCTTTTAAATAACAGCGTCATTAAAAATAAAATAATACCTAAAATTCAAAAAATTGCTTTTGAGAAAAATATAGAAGTATTGGATTTGTTTTCTATGTTTATCGATAAGCAAGATTTGTTTTTAGATAAAATTCATCCATCCTCTTTAGGAGGTACGCTAATTTCTAAAAGGTTATATGAACTTGTTAAATTAGATCCAGCAAAACGGAGTAAAGTTTTTGAAAAAATTAATGAACAAAAAGTGATCAGTTCTTTTTATGGATATTCATGCGCTGATTTTACCTTTCAGAATAGAAATTGCAAAATTGTAAGTCCTAAAACAGTTACTGAAGGTCAACCTTGGGTTTGGCGCGCCAGATTTTGGGGACATGAACCACAAACCGATATTGCATTATTAGAAAGGGGATTTCATGTTGTTTATATGGATGTGTCTGAAATGTATGGTAACGAGGAATCCATAAAATTGTGGAATTCATTTTATGACTACATGCAAATTGTCGGCATGTCTAAAAAAGTTGTTTTAGAAGGAATGAGTAGGGGTGGTATTTATGCGTATAATTGGGCTTTGCAAAATCCAACTAAAGTAGCTGCAGTTTATGCAGATGCGCCTGTTCTTGATATGAAAAGCTGGCCAGGTGGATTAGGAAAGGGGCCTGGAAGTAAGGATGATTGGACAATTTTTAAAAATGATTTTAATTTAACGGAGGAGCAAGCCAAGTTATTTAAAAATAGTCCATTGGATAATGCGGAACTAATTGCAAAGGGAGGCTATCCAATGCTGCATGTTGTTGGGGATGCTGACGAGGTAGTGCCTGTGGATGAAAATACAAATCCCTTTGAAGTTCGAATCAAAAGTGCAGGCGGAGATATTACAGTGATACATAAAAAAGGGATTGGGCATCATCCGCATAGTTTGGCTAATCCAACGCCGATTGTTGATTTTATTTTAAAAAGTACAGGATATAAAACAAAGTTTTCTATTATTCCTACACCTTCTGCAGAATATCGATCTGCAGCAGGCTGGAAGGAAGGGACAGATTGGTGGGTTCAGTATGAAGAGATCAATCAATTATTAAAAGCCGAAAAAAAATTAGACATCATTTTTTTAGGTAATTCTATTACCCAAGGAATAGGAGGGAATAGGCCTTCGGTTACTTATAAAGCAGGGAAGCCTTATTTTGAAAAAGCGTTTAATGAATTTCATTGGGTGGTTGCAGGAATTTCAGGAGATCGAACACAACATATTTTATGGCGATTGCAAAATGGAAATTATGGATCATCGAAACCCAAATTACTTGTGTTAACTATTGGAGTTAATAATTTTAATGAGGATTCCGGGGAGGAAACAGCGGATGGGATTAAGTTAATACTTGATTTGTTGCAAGCGAATATGCCTGAAACTAAAGTGTTATTGATAGGCCCCTTACCTACAGGGTTGCATCCTAATTCAAGTAACCGGATAAAGTATGATATGGTGCATTCAATTATAAAATATTATGCAAGTTCTCAAGTTAGCTACCTGCCTTTGACTCAATATTTTATCAAACAAGATGGAGAATTAGATACCAATTATTGTTCTGGCGATGGAATTCATTTAATTGAACCAGGTTATGAATTATGGGCGAAGTTGTTGAAGGGAGCGGTAGGGAAAGTATTGAAGTAATTCAGGGGATTGTCGTTCTCGCTTTGCTAGAACGACTTCCTTGACAATGCAAACTAAAATGGGAATGTCGGCTCCATTGCATTGCGCCGACCTCCCTAAATGGTGTCCTTGCTCAAAGCTTTTCAACGAACCGAATGCTGATTCTTTGCCAATTCGCTCAAGAAAGCACTCGCTTCGCTCGTTCAATTTAATTCCTTGTCTGTTTATAATAGCAAGCTATTAACACAGCCAATGCTTTAAATTTCCCACTTCGTGGCTTTCTTTCGCTTCATCGCATAAAAAAAGCTCCGACTTGCGTCGAAGCTTTGTGAACTGGCTGGGACTCGAACCCAGGGCCCATACATTAAAAGTGTATTGCTCTACC
>DOMR01000262.1 GCA_003509845.1 Chitinophagaceae bacterium
TGCATTTGAAATATTCACTGAAAAATCAACAAAAATGGTGCATGGCTTATTTGTTGAACAAGGAAAGCCATTAACTTTTGGTGCCAACGGTGAAAAAGGAATTCGTTTTGATGGTATGCGTCCTGAAGTTGTTGAAATTGGAGATAAATACTCAGCAGATGATATGTGGATTCATGATGAGAAAGATTTTTATAAAGCGCAAATTTTAACCCGCTTATTTGACAACCCTTCTGAGGAAGGTGCGGTTTTCCCAAGACCATTTGGTATTTTCTATACCAATGATCGTCCTTGTTATGAGGATATGATGGCATTGCAAATTGAAGAAGCAATGACTAGCAAAGGTCCTGGTGATTTAGATAAGTTGATTCGTGGTAAAGAAACTTGGGAAATTAAATAGTCTCAACTTTTTACCAACTAATACATAATTTAAAATGAGTCCAATGGGCTCATTTTTTTTTGCGTATACCTTTCGTATTTTAGATTTAACTTTTTCATTTTTCAGTTTATTATTTTTCCTATTAGTCAATTATTAGTCCTGCGATATTTGTTTATAGATCAATGTGATTTTGTTTTAAAGCTTTCATCACCATGGCAGTGCGCTGTTTTACTTGTAGCTTTTTAAATACCCTGTCGCGATAACCATATATAGTGTTTATACTTTTTCGAAGTGCTTTGGCTATCTCATCATAATTTAAATCCTTGGCACATTGTTGAATAAATATAATTTCATTTTGTGTGAGTGGGGTTCGATTATAATTAAGCTCCTTAATACTTATTTCACCGAGCATATTGCTGGTGATTAATTTTGATTTGTCAGAAGATAAATGAAAGCGAGTCCGGTTGCGAACGGTATACTTTAAGTCAATGAGCGGCTCGTCCGTAAAAAAAATACCATGTAATCCATGCTTCATTAAATAGCAAATGGCACGCATAAACTTACTATCCGACTTTAACATAATAAATGGGTGATTACTTCTTGTTTTAATACATTTGATTACCTCCACAATTTCAAAATAATTGTAACTATCAGCGATGATACACAAATCTGGAATTTGTTTTTCATTTTTGATATAATCACAAAAATCGCTAATGGATCCGGTGCTAAACAACACTTTACATTCTTCTTGTTTTTCAATACTTAGTTTCAAGGAATCACGCGTAACTAATTTCTGTTCCAAATAAATGATACTAAACATGGCTAATATTTATTTGAAAACTAAAACAAACCTATTGGAGTAAAAAGGAGTAGTTTTGCACAACAGAAATTATGCTAATTAGTATTCATCCTACAAATCCGCAGCCTAGACAGCTTGCTATTATTAAAGATTGCTTGGAAAGCGGCGGTATTATTGCATATCCCACTGATACGATCTATGGGCTGGGTTGTGACATTTTTCATCCAGAAGCAGTTGCGAAAATTTGTGCGATCAAAAAAGTAAATCCAGAAAAAGCGCAGTTAAGTTTTATTTGCTCAGACCTAAGTCATTTGAGTAATTATGCGAAGAGTATTAACAATTCTTTGTTCCGAATTTTAAAAAGCACTTTACCTGGGCCATTTACTTTTGTATTACCTGCGAGTAAGGAAGTGCCTAAAATTTTACAAAACAAGAAAAAAACAATTGGACTTCGCATCCCTGATAATAAAATTGCATTAGCAATTATTGAAACATTAGGGCATCCTATATTATCAGCATCCTTCCCGGGTGAAAATATTGAAGATTATACCGATCCTGAAATTATTCAAGAACATTGGGGTAAACAAATTGATATTGTCATTGATGGCGGTATCGGAGGCATTATTCCTTCCACCCTAGTAGATTGTACCACCGATGAATATATTATTTTAAGACAAGGCCTCGGTATTTGGGAATTTTAAAATAAGTGTAGTTAAAGATCTAATACGATCATTAAACTTTTTTTTATTTTTTTTATTTGTTCGTAATTCAATCTACTAATTTTTTTAATTAGCTTTTTATTTTCTATTGTTCTAATTTGATCAGCTAAAATATCACTGTCTAAATCAAGTTGTCCTTTTGGTATAAGAACTCTTAGTAGCGCATGATTTATTAATACGTTAGTTGTTATTGGACAAATAACAGTACTCATTGAATATTTATTTAAAATATTAGATTGTATAATGACCACTGGTCTTATTTTACCAGGTATACTTCCTTTAGCAGGATTTAGATCTGCTAACCAAATATCATATTGTTGTACTTTTTCTATGATAAAAAAGTTTATAGATTAAATTTTGCATCAAACGCATTGTCTGTATCTTCCCAATCACGCATTACTTCTAAAGATGATATGCGCCCTTCTTCAATTTCTTTTTTTATTTGTTTTTCAATTAGTAGCCTTTGATTGAATTTATTATATAGTTCCAGCGCATCATTGATATACCTGTTTCTTGCTATTTTAAGTTCTTGGGTTACTTCTTCCGTTTCTTCAAATACTTTTTCGTCTAGTTTTAAGGATAAACTTTTCATTGTAAAGATTTTTACAAAGGTATATACATTTAGTATATACTTATCAATTCCTTGGTCTTGAAGTGGTTTCATAAAATATAATGACCAATTTACAGTCTTAATTATATGATAATTAAGTATTTATAACCGAATTAAGCAGTGTAATTACATCAGTATGATCCAAAACTAGTAGTATTAAACCTTAGTGTTGCTTTGGTACTATAATAAGTCAATTTGTTGGGGATCTATAATGTGGACTAACTATAAAGCTAAAATTACCACACATACTTTGTGGTATTATAATAAGTCAATTTGCTGGGGCAAAATTTTAAAGCTTTTTCGGTGCTCATGGCATAAACCATGTTCGGCGATGGCTGCGCGGTGTGAAGCGGTGCCGTATCCTTTATTTTTATCCCAGCCATATTGCGGATACTTTTTATGTAATTTTTTCATCCATTCATCCCGCGCAGTTTTGGCCAGGATACTGGCCGCAGCTATGTTCGCATAGATGCCATCGCCCTTGATAATGGTTTGATGTGGAATTTTTTTATACGCATAAAAACGATTCCCATCAACAGCAATAAAC
>DOMR01000263.1 GCA_003509845.1 Chitinophagaceae bacterium
AAAAATGGGTTGCAGTTTGGATTGGGAACGTACCTCCTTTACCATGGACGCAGATTATTACGAGTCAGTTATAAAAGTATTCGTTGATTTATATAAGAAAGGTAAAATTTATCGCGGCAAAAGAATGATCAATTGGGATGTTCGTGCAAAAACTGCATTAAGCGATGAAGAAGTTATACATAAGGAAGTTGCTGGTAAAATTTATCACCTTCGCTATAAATTAGATGTGCCCGGTGATGAATATATTACCATTGCAACAGTTCGTCCTGAAACAATTTTGGGTGACTCAGCAATTTGCGTGCATCCTAAAGATGATAGATACAAACACTTAGTGGGAAAATTTGCTTTTGTTCCATTAATCAATAGACGCATCCCTATTATCGCCGATGACTATGTGGAAATTGAATTTGGGACTGGTGCATTAAAAGTAACGCCAGCGCATGACATGAATGATTTTGTTTTAGGACAAAAATATAATTTGGAAGTCATTGATACCATGAATGATGATGGCACTTTATCAGAAGCTGCTGGTTTATATATTGGACAAGATAGAATTGAAGTAAGAAAAATTATCACTAAGGATTTAGATGCCGCAGGAAATTTAGTTAAAATAGAAGATTACACACATCAAGTAGGCTTTAGTGAAAGAACCGATGCTATTGTTGAACCAAGATTAAGTTTACAATGGTGGGTGGATATGAAAAAATTAGCGGCACCTGCTTTGGAAGCTGTGATGTCGGATGAAATTAGTTTTCATCCTGCTAAATTTAAAAACTTGTACCGTCATTGGATGGAAGGTATTAAGGATTGGTGTATTAGTCGTCAGCTTTGGTGGGGTCATCGCATACCCGCATGGTATGATGAAGAAGGTAATTTTTATGTAGCACACAATGAAGCAGAAGTAAATGCGAATCATCCTGAAACCAAAGGAAAAAAATTAACACAGGATGCCGATTGTTTGGATACTTGGTTTAGTAGTTGGTTGTGGCCTTTTGAAGTTTTTAAAGGACTATCCAATCCAAATAATGCGGAAGTTAATTACTACTATCCTACCAGCACTTTAGTTACAGCGCCTGAAATTATTTTCTTTTGGGTAGCGAGAATGATTATGGCCGGAGAAGAATACATGGGAAAGATTCCATTCAAGGATGTATACTTCACAGGTATTGTGCGTGATAAGCAAGGAAGAAAAATGAGTAAGAGTTTAGGAAACTCTCCTGACTTGTTAGGATTGATTGATCAATACGGCGCTGATGCTGTTCGTTTTGGGATTATGATTGCTTCACCTGCAGGTAATGATTTGTTGTTTGACGAATCAACTTTAGAGCAAGGCAGAAACTTTAATAACAAATTATGGAATGCTACTAAATTATTGAAGATGTGGGAAGCACGTCAAAATAAGGAAGCTGAAATTCCAGAGGATGCAAAATTTGCTATGGATTGGTTTCAAGCAAAATTAACGAGCACGCAAAATGAGGTGAATGAAATGCTAAAAACTTTCCGATTAAGCGAAGCCTTAAAAACTATTTATGGTTTAATATGGGATGATTTTTGTAGTTGGTATTTAGAATGGATCAAGCCGGGCTTTGAGCAACCAATGCATCAAGGGGTGTATGAAAGAACAGTGGAATTTTATGATGCACTTTTACAATTGTTACACCCTTTCATGCCTTTCATTACAGAGGAAATTCACCACACATTAAAAACACAGACCGAGGATTTATGTGTTAAACTATATACACCAACATCAAAAGTGAATGATGCTGTTTTAAATGCAGGTGCTTTATTGCAAAATGTAATTTCTACTTTACGTGATGCGCGTAATAAAAATCAGATCAAACCAAAGGATGCGATTGAATTACATATTCAAACATTGAATAATGCACCCTACCAAACAATACAAAAAATATTAGCAAAGCAAATAAACGCTTCTGATATACAATATACCTCAAGTGCTATCGCTGCTTCCATTGTAGTTGCTTTAGAAAAAGATAAATTTTATATTGTATCAGATCAAGCCATTGACACTGCCAGCCTAAAGGAAAACTTATTAAAGGATTTAGCGCACCAACAAGGATTTTTAATAAGTGTTAGCAAGAAGCTAGACAATGAAAAATTTGTTCAAAATGCAAAGCCAGAAGTTTTAGCCATTGAACAAAAGAAAAAAGCAGATGCTTTGGCGAGAATACAAACGATTGAAGAAAGTTTAGCGCAATTAGGATAGTATGAGTGAAATAATTATTACCCGTGCTGGTCTCCCCGATCGTGCTTTTATACGTTCAGTTTCAGAGCGCACTTGGCCAAGCACTTACGGGCATATTATATCTCAGGAACAAATTAATTTTATGTTGGACTGGATGTATAGTGATGCATCTTTAGAAAAACAAATGAATACGGGCTGCGAATTTTATATTGCAAGCAAACAAAATGATCATGGAGATATAGATGCAGTTGGATTTTGTTCCGTGAGTCCGGATGATAATAAAGCTGAGGTGGGAAATAATGTCAAAGCCCACAAACTTAATAAACTCTATGTGCTCCCCGCTGCACAAGGCACAGGCGCTGGCAAAGCTTTATTAAACAAATCAATTGAAGTAGCGAAAGCGGCAGGATCAACCTCTTTATTTTTACAAGTCAACAAACAAAATACGGCTTACACTTTCTACTTAAAAAAAGGCTTCGTCAAAGAACTCGAATTTAAATTTGATATTGGCAATGGCTTTTACATGGACGACTATGTCATGCGTTTGAATTTCTAAATTCGAGCAATCACTTTTCTTCCTTAAATCCAATTCTATTTCTTTCATTCCATTTAACTCTATTAATAGTCATATCCAATAAGTGTTCAATAGTATCATAAATTTTGTTTAGTTGAACATCATGTTCTCCAATCCTTTCTCTCATTTCTTGAAGCTGCCCTTTAATAGAAGCATTTTTAAGTAACACTCTTTTCATTTCAATGAACATTCTTATTATTGAAATATTCATTTTTACCGCTTTCTCACTTTTCAAAACTCCAGAAATCATTGCAACGCCGTGTTCAGTGAAGGCAAAAGGAGTAGTATCTTTCCTCCTATTAATTGAAGATGATATCACATTTTGTGATATCATACTATCCCACTCTTTTTGAGTAAGCCTGAACATAAAATCAATGGGAAACCTTTGTTCGTTTCTTTTAACGGCTTGGTTTAATACTTTAGTATCTACTTCATAAAGTAAGGCCAGGTCAAAATCCAACATGACCATTTCGCCCCTTATTTCATGAATTTTTTGTTGAATTAAATTAATTTCTGTCATTATTTAAATTTTAGAAATTAAAATAGGCATTAAAATTAAAGCTGTTTTAGGTATAAATACGTTTTATACCTATGCGGTCACAATTTGTGACCGCATAGCAACATTTTTGCCCTATGTGGTCACAATTTGTGACCACATGCCTTAAAATAGCCCATATGTGGTCACAAATTGTGACCACATAGCCTTAGAAAATAAACTATGTGTTGCTAAATTTTCGAAATCACCACCTTTTCTAAACTCATTTGGCGATCGTTGGGATTGACTAAAATATCAATTTTGTTCTTCCATTTTTTATTCATCAAATCATGAATAAACCAGATACCATTATATTTTCCTGCATTAGAAAGTATTACTTTATCACCGAATGAGAACAATTCTTTTAAATCTCTGCTAATTGCTATAACGCGATGCTTTTTTGGATTCAAGCTATCTAATTTAAATCCACTTGCAGTGATTAAAGGCGTGCTATCCGTTTCATTTGAATCAGTCGTATAAGTAGTCAAGGATACTTGCTTAAATACATCAATGGAGAATGGATATCTATGAACCAAATATTTAGGTTGCTTTCCAGGATTTAAAATAAAATAACCAACAACAACAATGATAATAACTAAGCCTAAACCAAGTCCAACCAACTTATTATTTTTCATAATATTTAAATTGAAAAGGTTAGAAAATTATACTATTAAATGGGTTTGTTTAACGATACCCATGATGAAAACGCTTTGTACCTGACTAATATTGTCAGCCTGGCTTAATTTGTTCACGTGGAAATTGTAATAACTGTTCATATCCTCCGTGACAATCTTCAACATAAAGTCAAATTCACCTGAAATACTATAGCACTCCACCACATCTGGCAAATCGTTAATTAGTTTGATAAATTGCCCGCCAGATTGCTTACTGTGTTGATTCAAAGACACATAGCAAATCACCATTAATCCTTTTTTGACTTTTGTTCCGTCTATTAAAGTGGCATACTGCCTAATCACCCCATTCGCTTCAAGCCGCTTAATACGCTCATGCACCGGCGTAGTACTCAAATGAATCTGATCTGCAATTTCTTTCACCGTGATCCTAGCATTGCCTTGTAATAAGCGTAAAATGGCTAAATCCTTCTCGTCTAAGGAGATAGACTGTTGCGCAATAGCCGAATCTACTAATGGAGTACTAGTTTTCATTGTTTTTTAGCATAAATCATCATAAAAATAGTTATTAATAGCTGATTATCCTAAAAATGTTAAATATTTTATTATTTTATCCTATTTCATACCTTTGCCCTCTAAATAAATTAACATGTCTAACTTACAAAACATCGATTTTAGCCTACCTTATAAAGTAGCCGATATCACATTAGCAGATTGGGGTCGTAAAGAAATCCGTTTGGCTGAAGCAGAAATGCCAGGATTAATGAGTATCCGTGCCGAGTACGGTCCTAGCCAACCATTAAAAGGAGCTCGAATTGCGGGTTGCTTACACATGACCATTCAAACTGCTGTATTAATTGAAACATTAACTGCATTAGGAGCGGAAGTTAAGTGGAGCTCTTGTAATATATTTTCAACACAAGACCAAGCCGCTGCTGCCATCGCTGCAACAGGCGTTGGTGTTTTTGCTTGGAAAGGTCAATCTATTGAAGAAGGTGACTGGTGTATTGAACAAACTTTATTCTTTGGTGGTGCAGACCGCCCTTTGAATATGATATTAGATGATGGTGGTGATTTAACCAATATGGTGTTAGATAAATACCCTCAGTTTGTTGCAGGAATTAAAGGTTTGAGTGAAGAAACAACAACTGGTGTTCACCGTTTATACGAGCGTATGGCGAAAGGTACTTTACCAATGCCAGCGATTAACGTAAATGATTCAGTTACGAAATCTAAATTTGATAATAAATATGGTTGTCAAGAATCATTAGTTGATGCGATTCGTCGTGCAACTGATGTAATGATGGCTGGTAAGGTTGCAGTAGTTGGTTCATACGGTGACGTAGGAAAAGGATCTGCAGCATCTCTTCGTGGTGCTGGCTGTCGTGTAATGGTAACTGAGATTGATCCAATCTGTGCTTTACAAGCAGCGATGGATGGATTTGAAGTAAGAAAAATGATTGACGCAGTAAAAGAAGCAGACATTATTGTTACCGCTTCTGGTTGTCGT
>DOMR01000109.1 GCA_003509845.1 Chitinophagaceae bacterium
CCTTTTACACCCTAAACATTTTTGTCCTTTTTAAATGCTACCTTCACAGCCAACTCAAGTTTATGGCAGTTATCAAAGAAGGGGCTAAAGCGCCTCAGTTTAAAGGTGTTGACCAACACGGCAATACAGTTTCCATCGCAGATTTTAAAGGTAAAAAGCTCGTATTATACTTTTACCCAAAGGACGATACACCAGGATGTACCGCGCAGGCTTGTAATTTACGCGATAACTATAAAGCATTGCTTAAGAAGGGCTTACAAGTGCTAGGGGTGAGTGTAGATTCAGTTAAATCCCATGAAAAATTCATCGAAAAATACGATTTGCCTTTTTCTTTAATAGCAGATGAGGACAAAAAAATTGTAGATAAATACAATTTATGGGGTCAAAAAAAGTTCATGGGCCGCACTTATATGGGCACTACTCGAACTACATTTTTAATTGATGAAGCAGGTATGGTTCGCTTTATCATTGACAAACCAGACACGAAGGACCACACAAAAGAAATTTTAGCGATTAGTGGTTGGTAAAAACCAACTTTCATCATATTTGACCACCCCGTTCCTTTTGGATACGGGGTGTTTTGTTTTTAAATCATTTTTTGAATTTGTAGGCAATAATTGGAAATTTATTGGAATAGTTTTTTTACTGTCTGGCGTAATAATGTACTGAATTTATTTTCTGCTCCAAAGGATTTGAGATTAAAAACCATCCAATGAACAATTGTTAATTTGCAAATACTAACTAAGTAAATTGATTTGTTAATATTTACACATGGTTTAAACTTTATTATTATTTTTACATCCAATTCGTTAAACCTTCCCTATGAAAAATAAAATAATTTATGTTTTAATGTTCAGTTTTTTAGCGGCAGCTTGTTCAAAAAGTTCAACAACAACTACGACAACACCTACTACCCCAATTGTAAGTGGGACAGTGCCTGATGTATACAAAAAAATATATGGTGCTACCAGTATCACTTCCGATGGCACGTACATTACGATAAAATCAAACGGCGCGCCTGACCATAAAAGTTCTTACTACGCAACGTCGAATGCCCTATACGATAATTTTTCAGGTGCCACTTTTGGCGGATACAATTTTGCAAAAAATCCAAATTCAATTGCTGAAAAATCTTACGTTTTTAAAATTCCCGTTGCTCCTAAAGTGTCCACGAATCATATGGCTACACCCTTAGGCGCCATTGGTATTTCATTGAATGGGGTTCCATTTTTTAATCAATATGCTGGACCGAATCAGCCTTTAACAGGTGAAATAGTTTCCTTTGATCGCTACTGGGGTCATCCAGCACCCACTGGTCAATATCATTATCATGTGGAGCCACTTTATTTAACCACGGTTAAAGTGAGAAAATCATCCTTATTGGGATTTTTATTAGACGGCTTCCCTGTGTATGGTCCTGAGGAAAATGGGGCATTGGTAGATAATTCAAAATTGGATGCTTACCATGGCCACACTACAGTTACTGCTGATTTTCCATCTGGTATTTATCATTATCATATTACGAATACGGACCCCTATATTAATGGTTCAGGTTATTACGGAACGCCTGGTACTGTTTCACAATAAATGAAAGGGATTTTTTATATCAAATTTATTTTAGCTTGTATTTTTTTTCAAGCTTGTAATAATATTGATCCAACACATTCATTTGATGTTCCAGTTGCATCTGATACTTTGCAAACTGAAATTATTTTACCCAAACAATATTTAAATCGCAAGGAACAATTTTTATCCTTTCATCAGGATACGCTTTACTATCAAGATAAAAAATACAGTGGTTATATCTATGATCATTTTGAAAATGGCGACACCGCATATGTAGGAAGTTATTTAAATGGCATTGAGGAAGGAGTATTTAAAAAGTGGTATCGGAATAATCAGCTAGCGGAGTATAGAACCTATCATGCAGGAAAAAAAGTTGGCAAGCATGTTGGTTTTTGGGAAGATGGTCAGCCTAAATTTGAATTTAATTTTATGGATGGCGAACTGCAAGGCATTGCTAATGAATGGTATCGTAATGGCCAGCCCTATAAAGCATTTCATTATAAAATGGGGTATGAAAATGGCAGCCAAAAAATGTGGTGGGAAAATGGGATTATTCGCGCAAATTATGTGGTGAAACAAGGTAGGCGCTATGGTTTGATTGGTTTAAAATTATGTATGACCCCACAGGATTCAATTGATTTTAAAATTAAATAATTGGGTATGCTAAAATATAGTGGCTTTTTTATTTTTTGTTTAATTGTATTAGCTGCGTGTAACAATCCAGCGAATAGCAATATGGCCCAAAAGAAGGACAGCTTAGTTACGCTTCCTTTTTTTAATCAACCTGATTGGACGCCGGAATGGATTAATCAAACTGACAGCGCGTATAATCAAATTCATACCATCCCTTCCTTTTCCTTTTTAAATCAAAATGGGAAAGTGGTGGATGAAAATTTAGTGAATGGAAAAATATATGTTGCGAATTTCTTTTTTACCAAGTGTCGTAATATTTGCCCGAAAATGACCAACAATATGCATTTATTGCAGGAGACTTTTAAATCAGACACAGCTATCCTCTTACTTTCTCATTCCGTCACTCCTGAAACAGATGACGTTAATGTATTAAATAAATATGCTATTGAAAATAAAGTAGACGCCGAAAAATGGCATTTGCTTACCGGGGATAAAAAGGCCATATATGGTTTGGCAAAACAGCAATATTTTGCAGGAGATACGGTAGGGTACTACCAATCAGGCAATGAGTTTTTACATACCGAGAATTTTATTTTAGTAGATCAGCATCGCCGTATTCGTGGGGTTTATAACGGCACATTACCCGTAGAAATAAATCGTATTATAGAAGATATTGCGATTTTGAAATCAGAAATTACGTCCAATTTACAATAAAATAGGACACTTTTTAATTAGTCAATTTTAATATTCCTTATATTCGCATATTATTATGGAATTACAATTTGATAAATATTTTACCGTACTTCAAAATATTACTACTCGGTATTATTTACTAGCTGGGCTTGTATTTTTATTATTTTATGTTGTATTAAGAAATAAAATTCTTCCTAAAAAAATACAATCGCTCTTTCCTAAAAACAGTGACTATTTGCGTGAAATTGGGTACAGTACTTTCACAATGTTAATGTTCGCCTTTATCCCAATTTTATTTATTTACAACCCTGCAGTTCAACCTCACACAACCTTGTATCAAAACATAAGTGATTATGGTTGGGTGTATTATTTTGTTGCTTTCCCAATGATGTTTGTAATACATGACACCTATTTTTATTGGACGCATCGTATTATGCATCATAAAAGTTTATTTAATGTAATGCACTTAGTACATCATAAATCTACCAACCCTTCCCCTTGGGCTGCTTATGCATTTCATCCTTTGGAAGCAATTGTGGAAGTGGGAATTTTTGTGGTGTTTTTATTTACAATCCCAGTACACAGATCTCATATACTTATCTTTTTCCTATTATCCATTATATATAATATATATGGTCATTTAGGTTGGGAATTATATCCAAAAGGTTTTAGTAAAAACTGGTTTGGTAAGTGGATCAATACATCCGTAAACCATAACCAACACCATAAATACTTTAAAGGTAATTATGGTTTGTACTTTTTATTCTGGGATCGCATCATGGGCACTATTCGCCCCGATTATGATGAAGCCTTTGAAGAAGTGAAAAGCAGATAATTGCGCATTTTTTCTCTAATGGAGGTCACAAATTGTGACCTCCATTAGAGAAAACTTATTAAGCTGCAACAAAGCGCTTAATTTTTTTCCTGTTTACATTTTTTTCTGCATACCACATTTCGTAATTGCTTTGCAAGTTTATCCAGAATTCAGGGGTATTGTTAAATGCAACTGATAGTTTAATTGCTAATTCAGGACTAATGCCTGCTCTTTCATTTACAATTGCAGACAAATTAACTCTTGCAATACCAATTCCATCGGCTACCTCGGTGATGGTTAATGCATATTCCTTTATAAAAAGTTCTCTTAATATTGCGCCTGGGTGAGCGGGTGCTAATTTTCTTATTTTTGTGCTCATTTGCATTATTTTAAATTCATTAATGATAATCAACAAGGTTTAAATTCACAATATTAGGTCTTTCAAACTTAAAAATCATTCTTAAGTTTCCTGTAATATTTAATGACCAGTATGCTTCATAATCTCCTTTAAGTTTATGAATATTTTTTCCTAGCGCTATGATATCTTTGTCTTCAGTGATAGCATCTAAAGCTGTCATAATCATTTCTATCTTAATTAAATATCTTCTATCTAATAGCGCTGCATCGCCTTCCTCATAAAATTTCCTTAAACCTTTATGTGTTATTGATGTAATCATTTAGTAATGTTACACCGTCATGTGTAATATTACACATTATATTTTAAAAGAAGTAATAATACTTAATAAACTGGGGTAATTTGTACCTACTTCGCCAGTACATACACCGCCCAGCTCATGAAATAGGCGAGGCCGGTCATCATAAAAAATTGGATGGTGGGCCATTTCCAGGATTGTGTCTCCCGCTTTACCACAGCAAGTGTACTCATACATTGCATGGCCAATACATAAAATATCATAAGAGATAAAGCAGCTGCAAAGCTATACACTTTGGTGCCATCAGGCCTTACTGCTGCTTTTAATTTATCACGTAAGGAACTATT
>DOMR01000270.1:0-25299 GCA_003509845.1 Chitinophagaceae bacterium
GTTTGATCTGACTATCAATCTCAAATAAATCGAAAATGACGTCTGATTTAATTTTTTTGATGCTGTAACCTTTACCTGTATTTTTCAATTATACAGTTACTGTTATTTCCAAACTTTCAAAGATCTTTTGTGTTTATTTTGCGCGCTATTATTCGTAGCGGGGTGCAAAGGTATACACATTTATGTAGATAGCCAAACTTTGTGTGAAATAATTATTAATTATTTTTCAATTAGTTAGGCCACATAATTTCGAAGAACTAACCTCTTTTTTTGAAGAGGGACGGCAAAGATACAGCTGATATTTATATCCACCAAGTATTGGAGGGTTTATTTTAAAGTTATTTCAACTTTATTCAGTGTCTATTTTCCGCTTCAGAGAACAATCCGCAGCAATGATTTATCGCTTGCGGGCGGCAAAGATAGGGAGCGAATACTACTGACCAAATATATTGTATACTATTTTTAATTTTATTTCGTTCAATGCCCTCAAAATGTGACGATTATGGATCAAAAGTCAATACTAGCAGGAGTTTAGCTAATCCCCTATTTTCTTTAAATAATTGGGGTATTCTATAACAGATAAATACAATCCATGGGCTGGCGTAGAAAAATCGACCCTTTGATCATTTTTTGAGGCAATAATCTCATGCCACTGCTCCATTGATATGGTACCTCGCCCCACCTGCAGCATGGTACCCACCAAACCTCGGATCATGCCTCTTAAAAAACGGTTTGAATCAATATGAAATGAAAATCCCTGGGAATTAAAGCTCCAAAATGCCTTTGTAATATGGCATTCAAAGGTATTCACCGTGGTATTTTTTTTAGAAAAGCTTTCAAAATCGGTATAATCCAATAGGGCATTTGCCGCCTCATTCAATAATTGATGATTAACTGGGAAGGGATAAAACCAGGATCTGCCAGCTAAAAAAGGATCTTTAAACGTATGGAGCTTATATATATAAGAGCGTTTAACCGCATCAAAGCGCGCGTGGGCTTCATTTGGCACACTATATATTCCCTTTATCACTATAGAATGCGGCAAAATTGCATTTAAGTTATAAATATGTTTGTCCAATATTTCCAGTGCAGTATCAAAATGGAAGAAGTTTTGCAAGGCATGGACGCCAGCATCGGTACGAGAAGCCCCAGATAAAGTAATCGGCACTCTATATAAGGTTGCCAAGGCCTGTTCAACCGCCCCTTGAATGGTTTGTTGATTTATTTGGATCTGAAATCCGCCAAAATCAGCCCCATCATAGGCAACTTCAATAAAATACCGTTTCATTCCTAACATTATTTGACCACTAAACTACTTATTTTTTAGTTAGCCCCATTTTTAACAAATGAATCACCAAAACTTTAATAAGTTAGCGTCCATATTTACACATTTTTTGATCAAGAAAAAAACACATGAAAAAATCGCTATTAAAATTAAGTTGGGTTTTGTATTTCATTATTCAAATGACATTTACTGCGAAAGCGCAGGATGAAATGAATGAAAAAATCATTGAAGACACCAGTTGGAAAAAGAATTATCGCAGTTTTGCTACCAAAGAAAATGATTTAGTACATACCAAGTTAGTGGCCAACTTTGATTATGCCCAATCACAATTAAATGGGGAGGTATGGTTGCAATTGCGTCCGCATTTTTATGCAACTGCACAATTAATATTGGATGCAAAGGGAATGGAAATTCATCAGGTAAGTATTGTAAAAAATGAAACGAAAAAAGCATTAAATTACAAATACGATGAAAAAATAATTAGTATTGATTTAGATAAAACTTACACGGCAAATGAGACTTACACCGTTTATATTAAATACACTGCCAAACCAAATGAATACAAGGCAAAAGGCAGTGAAGCCATCACCGATGCCAAAGGATTATATTTTATAAATCCGCTCGGTAAAGAAAAAAACAAACCAACGCAAATTTGGACCCAAGGGGAAACCGAAGGCACTTCAGTTTGGATGCCCATTATTGATAAGCCCAATCAAAAATGTACCCAGGAATTTTATTTAAATGTGCCAAGTAAATATGTTTCTCTTTCGAATGGCTTAATGGTGAAACAAGTTCATAATAAAAATGGTACTAGATTAGATGTTTGGAAAATGGACCTCCCCCATTCTCCCTATTTATTTTTTATTGGTATTGGCGATTATGCAGTAGTGAAACAAGAGGCTGTTACCACAAGTAATAAAAAGAAAATTGAATTAAGTTACTATATCGAAAAGGAATACGAAAGGGTAGCAACGAAAATTTATGGCAAAACCCCACAAATGATTGCGTTGTTTGAAAAAATATTAGGGGTTCCATTCCCATGGGCAAAGTATGCACAAATAAGTGGCCGCGATTATGTGAGTGGTGCCATGGAAAATACCACTGCAACCATACATAGCGATGCAGTGCAACAGGATGCAAGGGAACTTGTGGATGAAAATATATGGGAGAGCACTATCGCACACGAACTTTTTCACCAATGGTTTGGGGATTTAGTGACTGCGGAAAGTTGGAGTAATTTAACCGTCAATGAAAGCTTTGCTGATTATAGCCAAACCATATGGTTGGAAAACAGCATGGGGAAAGATGCCGGGGATTATGAAAACTACAAAGGGATGAGCGGATATTTAAGCAGCCCAACGGATGCTGAAAAAAACCTAGTCCGTTTTTATTATAATGACCGTGAGGATATGTTTGATTTGGTGAGTTATCAAAAAGGAGGACGCATTTTACATATGCTTAGGCATTTTGTGGGTGATGAAGCATTTTACAAGTCACTCAATAAATATTTAACCGACAATAAATTTTCTAATGGATCGGCGATTAAATTGAAATTGGCATTTGAGTCCGTTACAGGCAAGGACTTGAACTGGTTTTTTAACCAATGGTATTTTGGTAACGGCCATCCTTATGTTAGGATTACCCAACAATATGATGCCAACAAAAAGCAGGTATTGGTTAAGTTAGCACAAACACAATTACAAAATAAAATATTTGAGCTACCCGTTGGTATTGATATATATATAAATGGGCAAAGAAATCATTACGAGGTATGGGCAAAAAATAAAGTGGATAGTTTTTATTTTCCGGCGGCAACCGAACCAGATAATGTGAATGTAGACAATGATAAAATATTATTATGGGAGAAAAATGACAGCAAACCCTTAAAGCAGTTTATTTACCAGTATTATCATGCGCGTAATTTTTTAGATCGCAACGAGGCATTAAATGAAGCAAGCCAAAATTTGAAAAGTGCCGAAGCAAAGCAACTGATTCAAGATGCTATGAAAGATCCTTTTTATGTCATTAGAGCAAAAGCCATCAATAGCTTAAATCCGATGAGCATAAACGAGGCTACTGAAAAAATTATTTACACAGCAGCACAAAAGGATCGCTCCTATATAGTAAGAGAAGAGGCGATAAATATAATTGGTGCATTAAATAAGGAAAAATATAGAAATGAATTCATCAACTGGACTAAGGATTCCTCTTATACCATTGCTGGTGCAGCCTTAGAAGCCCTAGACGCTATTGATTCAGTGACTGCCTATCAAATTGCCAAAGCAGCATCAAAAGCCCCAATTAAAAAAAGATTAAATACAGTAGTTACGAAACTACTTACAAAGTATGGCGACGAATCTGAATTTGATTTTATTGCGAACAAATTTGAAAGCTTAAATAGTCAGTCAGAAGAAAAATTTCAAATGACCCAATCTTTTGCTGCATTATTAATGAAAACAAAAGATGCAGAAAAATTTAAAAGAGGTATTGACATTATTGTTGCCTTTAGAGAATCAATTCCTGCACAATACCGAACCCAAACGGACCCCTATTTTAATTTAAAAGTATTAGGTGAAATTTTAAAAGCGAAAAAACAAAATGGAGAAAATGAATTAGTGAAAATAGTAAGTGCAGCGATGCCAATGCTAATTAAATAGGAAGAATTAGGTATAATAAAAAAGGAGTCACTTTTACGAGTCGACTCCTTTTTTTATTAAGTTAAAAGTTTTATTCATTTAAACTACCAACCGCCACTAGCACCTCCACCTCCGGAACTTCCGCCGCCAAAGCCACCGAAGCCGCCGCCGCTATCGCCACCACCCCATCCACCGCCACCGCGACCGCCGCCACCCAGAAGTGAGCCTAATAACATACCGGTAGCCACATCACTAAAACCACTACGACCAATATTTGAACCGCCACCACCGCCGCCACCTTTGAGTACTAAAAGAATCACAAAGATGATGATGACGAATAATGCGCCATTACTTTTTTTACCAGAAGATCTTTTTGTTCTTTCAACCTTATATTCGCCAATGGCTGCTTTTGCAATATTATCGGTTGCTTTATCAATACCCTGATAATATGCTTTTTGTCTAAATGCTGGCTTTATATCATTATCAATAATACTATTTGCTGTTATATCAGGAATAGCACCTTCTAAACCATACCCTACTTCAATGCGGATTTTTTTATCTTGAATGGCAATCAATAATAAAACCCCATTTCTTGATTTTTTGTTTCCAATCCCCCATTCTCTAAAAAGTTTTAATGCATATTCTTCAATGGGATTACCATCCAATGTTGGTAAAATAACTACTGCAATTTGATTGGAACTAGCATCATCAACAGCGACTAACTTATTTTCAAGCGCTTGCTTTTCCTCCGGGCTTAAAACACCTGCCAAATCAGTGACTAATACTGGCGGATTTGCTTTTGGAATTATATTTTGCGCGGCAATATTACTCAAGGAAAATAATGCAACAATAAAAACAATAAATAACTTGGTTAATTTCATAGTGCTTTCTTGCATTAATGGATTATTTACCCGTCATGATTTCGTCCGATAATTCATTGGTATCTGAAACACGATCAAAAGGAAAATGATCAGTAAGTGCTTTACCTAAGGCACCAATAACTTGCACCATACCTTGTACATAATTCGCAGTTTTAAAATGCGCAGTCATTTCTTGTACCTGACTGTACCAAAATTCAACGCCCACTTTATCATAAATGCCTTGATCGGCATAAATGGCTAATTTTTTTTCACTCACAGCTACGTATACCAATACACCATTGCGTTCCTGCGTTGCATTCATCTTTTGTTTGAAAAAGATTTCACGCGCTGTAGCTAGTGCATCTCCATTTTTTGTTTTGCTTTCAACAAACACACGAATTTCCCCGCTGGTTGTTTTTTCAGCAGCTTGAATCGCCTGGACAAGCTGTTGCTTGTCCGAGGCACTCAATAATTTATCTGTACTAGATTTAAAAAGGGAAAGTGGATTCCACATAAGTGTTGTTGATTAAAGCGATGTGTTAAAATTTAACTTCAGGTGCTTTTGACGCACCTTCATCTGCTTTAAATCCTTCTTTAGTTTTAAATCCAAACATACCTGCTAACAAATTAACAGGAAATGATCTTGCTCTTTTATTATAGTCTGCAACTGCAGCATTAAAATCGTTTCTTGAAACTTTAATTCTATTTTCAGTTCCTTCCAATTGTGCTTGTAAGCCACGGAAAGCATCATTTGCTCTTAAGTTTGGATAGTTTTCAGACACCACCATTAAACGGCCTAAAGCTTGTGACAACTGACCTTGGTTTGCTTGGAATTGTTGTAATTTTTCAGGCGTTAAATCTTTCGCATCCACTTTCATTTGTGTAGCGCTTGCACGAGCAGCAATTACATTTTGTAAAGTAGTTTGTTCGAAACTAGCTTCCCCTTTTACAGCGGCAACTAAATTTGGAATCAAATCCGCTCTGCGTTGGTAATCACTTTGCACATTGTTCCATGCTTGATTAACATTTTCGTCTTGGTTTACTAATCCGTTGTACCCATTACAACCGTACCCAATTAATATAACGAGGACACCTAAAAAAATGAATAAACCTAAATTTTTGCGTAACATAGTTTTGTATTTGTTTGTAAAGGTAGTGCAAAGCAGATGCCAAACTTATCGTATGACGGAATTACATGACAAAAAAATCCCCCCAGCTAGGCTGAGGGGTATAAATTAACCAATTTTTAAGTTTAAAAGGAACGGTTTAACACCATTCTTGAATCCCTAGGCCCGTTTAACCCTTAATTGCGGCAATTCCTGGAAGCGTTTTGCCTTCAAAGTACTCCAACATTGCACCTCCCCCTGTACTCACGTAACTTACCTTGTCATTAAAGCCAAACTGGTTAACGGCTGACACACTGTCGCCACCGCCTACCAAACTAAAGGCACCGTTTTGTGTAGCTTTGGCTACCGCAACCGCAATCGCTTTTGTACCCGCTTGGAAATTTTCCATTTCAAAAACGCCCATCGGACCATTCCATAAAATGGTTTTACTTGCTAAAATTACTTTGGCAAATTGTTCTCTCGATTTTTCTCCAACGTCCAAACCTTCCCAGCCATCTGGAATTTCACCACTTGCACAGGTTTGGGTATTGGCAGTATTACTAAAATCATCTGCGACCACATTGTCTACTGGCAAATGAATATGTACGCCTTTCGCTTTTGCTTTTGCTAAAATTTCAAGGGCCAACGGCATACGATCATCTTCATGAATTGATTTTCCAATTTTACCCCCCTGCGCTTTGAAAAAAGTATACGCCATACCGCCACCAATAATAATATCAGTAGCGCGCTCTAATAAGTTTTCAATAATTAAAATTTTATCAGACACTTTTGCGCCACCAATAATGGCAACAAAAGGTTTTTGTGCAGCATGCATTACTTTTTCAGCACTCAATACTTCCCCTTCCATCACTAACCCAAAAGTCCGGTTGGCTGGAGAAAAGAATTGTGCAATGATCGCTGTTGAAGCGTGTGCACGGTGTGCGGTACCAAATGCATCATTTACATATACATCACCCAACTTGGATAATTTTTCTGCAAAAGCGACATCGCCTTTTTCTTCTTCTTTATAAAAGCGTAGGTTCTCTAATAATAAAACCTGACCCGATTGTAAAGCAGCTGCTTTATCAATTGCTTCTGCACCAATACAATCATTGGCAAATTGCACCTCCACGCCTAATAGTTTAGACAAGTGTGCAACAATATGTTTTAAAGAATATTTTTCGGTGGGACCTTCCTTCGGACGACCTAAGTGACTCATTAAAATTATGCTGCCACCCTCCTTTAAAATTTTTGTGATTGTAGGAATAGTTGCACGCATTCGATTGTCGTCGGTAATTTCGAATGCATCATTTAAAGGCACATTAAAATCAACACGAATCAAGGCTTTTTTGCCAGCGAATGAAAAATCTTTAAATGAGCTCATATTTTTATTTGTTTCTTTTTTAATAGAATTAAAAATGCCCTCCCGAGGGAAGGCATTGTATAAAAAAATCTTACTTTATTTTACTTGCGAAATATTTCACCGTACGCACTAGCTGACTAACATAGCTCATCTCATTATCATACCAGCTTACTGTTTTCACCATTTGAACATCACCTTGTGTTATTACTTTAGTTTGTGTTGCATCAAATAATGAACCGTATGAAATTCCAATAACATCAGAACTTACAATTTCATCTTCTGTGTAACCAAATGATTCATTCGCCGCTGCTTTCATCGCTGCGTTCACTTCTTCAACAGTTACCTTTTTAGATAAAATCGTTGTTAATTCAGTTAAAGAACCCGTGATTGTTGGAACACGTTGCGCAGATCCATCTAACTTACCTTTTAAAGAAGGTAATACTAAACCAATTGCTTTTGCAGCACCTGTACTATTCGGTACAATGTTTGCAGCAGCAGCACGTGCACGACGTAAATCACCTTTAGGGTGTGGACCATCTAAAGTGTTTTGATCATTAGTATAAGCATGTACTGTTAACATTAAACCTGTAACAATACCGAATTTATCTTCTAATACTTTCGCCATTGGCGCTAAACAGTTCGTAGTACAAGATGCACCAGAAATTACTGTTTCGGTACCATCTAAAATTTCATGGTTGGTATTAAATACCACTGTTTTCATATCCCCAGTTGCTGGCGCAGAAATCACAACTCTCTTTGCACCTGCTTTAATATGTAATTCAGCTTTTTCTTTATCCGTAAAGAATCCAGTTGATTCAATTACTACATCTACATTATGTACGCCCCAAGGAATTTGCGCTGGATCACGTTGTGCATATATTTTTACCGCGTGGCCATTCACCATTATTGCATCTTCTGTTGATTTCACATCCGCATCAAAACGACCTTGTGCACTATCATACTTTAATAAATGTGCCAAAACCGCTGGAGAAGTAAGGTCATTGATCGCGACTACCTCGATACCTTCCATGTTATAAATTTGGCGGAAAACCAGTCGACCAATACGGCCAAATCCATTGATTGCTACTTTAACTGAACTCATTTTTATCGATTTTAATTGAATAGAAGATGCAAAGGTACCATCTTTTTAAAAAATAAGGGCTAAATAACTAAGAATAAATCAACAAAATCAAGGATTTTAAACAAACAACTGGTCGTATTGACCGGTATCGGCCGTTTACCCAAATCCGCATTGGCGCTAATTCAAATCCCCTACTGTATTGATATTCATTAAAAAAAGCAAAAATCTTTTGGCAGTAAAGCGTTTGAGACCTATTTTTGCGACCCTAATAACATAGTGGACATGGAGCGTTCGACTAAGGGTTAGGTCACCTCCCTTTCACGGAGGTAATACGGGTTCGAATCCCGTACGCTCTACAAAGCCTATCACAAAGTGATAGGCTTTTTTAATGCGACACAACGACGAAAGCTCGCTTTCGAGAGTTGGGGAGCGTTAAAAAAGCAAAAAGCAAACGAAGTTTGCTTTTGAAAGGCTTTGGGTAAGGAGCCCTCTTGGGATGACAATGCGCAGCATTGGCAATCCCGGCTTTGGGTAAGGAGCCCTCTTGGGATGACAATGCGCAGCATTGGCAATCCCGGCTTTGGGTAAGGAGCCTCTTGGGATGACGGCGAATGAAATGAGCCGGCAATCCCAATGGGGTCGGTTTTTTGTTGCCTTAATTTAAATGGCATCCAACATACGTTTCAAGCCATCATAAAGCTCCTTGTGCTTTGCTGGATTAGTAGTTTTTATTTTCTCCAAATTTTGCAGCTTCCATTTGATAGAAGGATATGCCTCAAAATTATAGATTGATCAATCGGGAATACTATTTTTAAAGCCAAGGATAAATAATTTATCTTCCTCAGTTATTGACGCTTGCACAGTTTTAACCATCATCTCTCTTACAAACTCGTATTCATCATAAGTAAACTGCTCATCGGACATGCCCGCAAATTGATTAGTCATTGCCAAACGCTGGTCTTGTAAATTTGGAAATAGTACATCTTGTATTGAACGATCAGAACTAAGAAATCTAAATAAGAAGCCTTCTTTAATCTCCTTAGTAAATCCTTGCTTTTGCAACAGTTGTTTTAGATCGAAAATATCACGTGGGTGTTGTCTATCCATAGCAGCACAAACTTTCCCGCCATACAATTGTCCATTAGAAACAATATTTATTGAACAGAAAGTATCAAATTTTTCTTGCGCTTTTTTACAAAGTATCTTTTCTGTGACTGCACCAAGAATACCTCTAACAATTTGGCTTACTTCAATTTTAATCATTGCATCGTTATGGGATACTAATAATTTATGGAGTTCCATTTTATGCTCTACGCTACTTCCCTGCAATCTTTTTTCAATTCTAGACTTTATATTAGTTAAAGCTGCTGAAATATTAGCAAACGAAGTTTCTCTATCCTCTATTGGAATATAAGTAAGGTCAATATCTACTGAAAGTCTTGGCATATCACGATCAAACAAATTTATTGCCGTACCTCCATGCAGCGCAAACCTATGCTCTAAAGCAATTTCAGGAATAACGCTAATTAATAAAGCTACTTGTTTATGATAATTATTATTGTTCATTTCTTACTAGCTTTTTAGGCACTGTTATTTGATATTTTGATATATATACGCCATCCTTAACAAGACTTCTTTTACCTTTTCCTAAATCAACATTAGAGAGATTTAAATGTTTATACCAACTATGATTCAATTTCTCTGCCATAAATAAAAATAGCCTTTTTACTTTTATGGATGTACACGCTTCTAACAATTCTTGTACTATTGTGGGACGAAGGTCATTTAGGGTTTCCATTAGTTCATAGCATTCAACGATGTCAAATTTTTCAGGAGCTAAATACAAACACTCCATCATTGCCCTTGCTGGGCTTGACACTTTTATTGAAAAACCAGTAAAAGAGAATTCAGTCAAACCTAATTCATTTGGTAAAAACGAACTTGCCTTATAATGAATTTGCTGTTGCCATTTGTGTTTTGTAAACCAAGTAGGTATGTTTTCTTTTTCACCACCAAATAACCATATTTGAGAAGTATTCAGTTCAATGTAATGTGCTTTGCCTTGAAGTGCAAGCGCTGTTCTTCCTCCAGGATGCACCGAAAGTCCTGATTGCTTTTGTAATGCATAAACACCACCTTCATAACTAGGCTGGTTGTTACTGCGATACATTGCCCCATTTCCCAACGCTTTTAACCATCCACTATTTCGATAATATTTTTGTAAGTCAAGGCTGTATCCCTCATTTATTAGCCATGAAGATTGTAGCACAACATCTTGCGGGATTGTTGACAATAATTGGTTTATTTTTGTTCTATTTTCAGTAAGCATACTACCATTTTAATGATAAATTTAAACTAAATTAATGATATTGTTAACATTTTATATAATTTAAGTAGTATTACTACCTAAAAATACAAATTTATAAACTAAACTATAGTTTGGTATAAAAACATAAGTCAGAAAACGTGATTTTTGACTCATATATGAAAAATAGGTGTAAAAAAATTGATGAAATCTGAATCATAAGTATTTGATGAACATTCTTAAGCTTAGCATCCAAAATCGCCCTAACATCTCCAGCAAATTCATCCAAACTGGCTCCTAAGGTGGCTACAAAGTGTTATTTTCTAAAATAATAATAGTTTTAGAAAATAACAAAAACCCCAATCAAATTTGATTGGGGTTTTTGTTATACAGATTGACTTTTTAACTTTTCTCAAACATTTTCAAATATTGATCAAACACAAAAATTCGATTTCTATTTTGTCCTGTCATTTCTTTTAGTATTCCGGCATTAACGAAATCAGATACTAAGTCATTTGCGGACTTATAGCTACTTCTTGTAACTTCTTTTACTTGATTAACATGTACAATTGGTTTTGTAAATAAAAATTGTAGCAATAATAATGCATTATTACTTCGTTTACCGAATGTTGTAGTAATACTAATTTCAAGTTTTGTTTTAAGTTCCAAAATATCCGATAATGTTTGTGTGGCATCTTCGGCCGTTTCAGCAACACCGACCAAGAAATATTTAAGCCATTGAGTCATATCGCTTTTTGTTCTTACAAATGTAAGGTTGTCATAATATAGACTTTTGTTTTTTTCGAAGAAAGCAGATAAATATAATAATGGCTTATTCAGAATTTTTTGGTCCACTAGAAATAGTGTAATTACTAATCGACCTATACGTCCATTTCCATCAAGAAATGGATGTATAGTCTCGAATTGATAATGTGCAATTCCTATTTTAATCAAGGCGGGAACCTTTATGTCTTCATTATGTAGGAATTTTTCCAAGTCTCCCATAAGTTCATCAACATTTTTTTGATGGGGAGGAATAAAAACTGCATCAGCTAAGGTATTACCTCCTATCCAATTTTGACTTCTTCTGTATTCACCCGGTTGTTTATTTTCTCCACGAGCATTATCCAATAATATTTGGTGGGTTTTCTTAATTAATCTTGATGAAATTGGGAGCGTTTCTAATTCAGTGATTGCCTGATTGAGTGCTTTGATATAATTATTTACTTCTTGCCAATCATCTTTTCCTTCAGGTGAAATTTCATTTTCATCCATCAAAGCCTCTTCAATTTGTGTTTTAGTTCCTTCAATCCGACTTGAAACAACTGCTTCTTTTGTTACGTGAAGCTGTATAAATAAATCAATATTAGGAACTAGTTTTGAATATGAATTTAATTCGCCAAGCTTAATTGCAGCCTTCTCTAATAAAGTGTTAATACTTTGTTCCTCCCATTTCCATTGCTGATTTATTAATGAAGGCATAAAGTATGAATAACCCGTAGGGTCCTTCTCATTTTTTCCTGAAACATATTTTTCAAGCTGAATCATGATAATGTAGTTTTAGCAAAGTAACATAAAATTATTTATATTTTACTTTAAACCATAAAAGTAAAATAAGATATTTTATATTATACTTTGCTTGGGAGACTTATATATTTATGAAATTACCACAGATATCACCACAATTTGGCAAAAATTTATTTAAATACTGACATCAAACACTATTATTACAGGCTTACAAGTTCTTGATTTTGGCATCCAAAATCGCCCTCGCATCAGCAGAAAAGTTCTCCAAACTAGCTCCTAAGGAGACTACGAAGTGTTATTTTCTAAAATAATAATAGTTTGATAAAAAACAGGCCCAATCTGGACACTAATTTTCATCAACTTGCCAAGTATATTTATTTTATTATTCCAATTAGGTTTAAATTTGAGTAAACATTGTTGAATGCCTAAAATTGCGATTTATAAGTTTTTGACTTTTTTTATCTTTGCATTTGATGCGATAAATGAGCCACCTCACTTACATATTGCAAAAGAAAAAGGGAATAGACAACGTTCAGCTAAGAATATGGTTAGAAACATTGAAAGTAGCTGATAAAGGGAGTCTTTCAGAAACAGATTTAAAACAAGCGCTTAAAGTGATTAAAGAAAATCAAGCGATATTAATTGAATCATTTAACAACGTCAAAGCAGGTAAAAAAATTACTACAATAAAAATAAAATAATCATGTCTTCTACTTTAATAAATAAAACAATGTGCATCGAGAAAGTTTTGTTTGATTTGCCCGGAAAAATCACACTCAAAATGGAGGATGGCAGAATGATCATTTCTCCATTAAAGTATTTCCCAGATCTACAAAAATTGAGTGTTGACAAAAGAAAGAAACATACTATAGTAGATGATAGAACTATCTTGTTTACGTATTCTGATGCTGTATATCATTTAGAGGATTTTATCGGATTAGAAGCTAATTGGAGAAAGCGATAGTAATAGTTTAAATCGCCCTAACATCCCCAGCAAATGCCTCCAAACTGGTTCCTAAGGTGGCTACAAAGCCTATCACAAAGTGATAGGCTTTGGGTAAGGAGCCCCATTGGGATGACGGCGTAACAAAGTGTAGACGGTAATCCCAAAAAAATTACGTTCTATTATAAAACCGATACTAAGTCATATATATTATCAAAAATATAATCAGGATTCGCTTTTTCTAATTGTGCTTTCGTATGCGCACCTGTAGTTACGCCAATATTATACTTACAACCAGCATTCCTACCTTCTTCAATATCAATAGTTGAATCACCCACCTTAATAACTGTTGACGTGTCAGTAATATTTAATTTGTCCATAGCATACAAAATCATGTCCGGCATGGGCCTATTATTACTAACATCTGAGGATGTTACCAATAAATCGTACTGCACCCCTTTTACCCAATTTAATTTGTTTAATAATGATATAGCAGTGACTGTGTTGTAGCCTGTATTTAAAACTACTTTGATATCCTTTGTCCTTAGTTCATTAAATAATCTTTCCGTATTATTCGTAGGAACAACAATCAAATTTGCATACGCTATATCCAGTAAGCCTAAAAAGTCTTTAAAGATTTCCTGGATAGTTGCCTCATTCAAGGATATATTACTACCGCTTAAAGTTTCCCTAATGGCTTGTAGTTTTTCTTTTCCAGCACCCAACTTTAAAACATCTTCAAAACTTACACTAGGACAAACTTTTTCAATTGCTTTATGCAAAGTACGGTACACTACATTTCCTTCATCCACTGTAGTTCCAGCAATATCAAAAACAACCATTGCTATTTTCATTGTAATTATTTTAAAGATGATTCAATTGCATTCGTAAATGTTTCAATACTTGGGCTTACTAAATTTGGATCTTTTGCTAAATCATCCCATCTTCTTAAAACAACAGCATCTTGGTAAAATTCATTTTTTTCGAAAGCAGCCACTTCTGTTTCACTCATAACACCACCCTGAAATTCTAAACTTATTTTGGATGGTTCTGATAATGTTTCAAGATACCCAGACTCAGTAGCACACAAATACCTTTTTGCTTGCACATGCAATTTAACTGGTTCCACGGCTGCCAACTTGAAATGTTCGGTTAGATAAGATTCTCCCAATAATTCATGCATATCATCAATCCCTTTATCACTTGCGTCATCAGGTAAGTCATGCAATAAATGTCCAATATCATGTAATAATGAAGCTGTTATTAATTCATCTGTAGCATTATGTTGTCTGGCTAATTCGGCACATTGCAAAGCATGATCTAATTGCGTAACCGCTTCTCCACCATACATGGAAGAACCATGTTTTTCGAAAAGGGACAAAATTTGTTGTGTAACTGGATGTAACATAAATTATAATTTTAAATATGATTAATCATTTCTTCCGCAAAACCAAATGACATAGTCATTCCATGACCACCAATGCCATTTAAAATATATACACCTGCTTCCGGATTTAAAAATAAATCTGTTGCCCCATTGGTCATGATTGGGTATATGCCATTCCATGATTGGGTCATTTCCCATTGGTCGATATGCATTAATTTTTTTAGATACTCCAAAATCATGGTATTGATTTCAATTTTATCAAAGGGTTCAAAATCCAATGCATATTCATGCGAATCACCAACCGTCAATTCGCCATCACTATTTTGAGAAACCATCACATGAATACCGTATTTCAGATATTCAGGCATTTCAGCCTCAATTTTCATTCTTAATTTGGTCAGAGAAGAAGACGCGGTAAAACTTTTATAGTGCAATAATGACAACCCACCACAAACCGAAGCGCCAATTTTATAATTGGGATCCTTGTGTTTAAAACGCATCATTTGCAACTTAGTCTTAATGATTGGTTGTTGTTTAAATTGATCTTGATATAATGTTTCAAAATCAGCACCTGAACATACACATATAATATCTGCACTATATTTAACCTTGCCAGCATATGCCGCATTACTTGTAACACTTGTTATTGCAGTACCCCAAATAAATTTGACTTGAAATTGCGCAGTCAAATATTCCGGTAAATGTTTGATCCCTTGTCTTGGATCAATAATAGTTTCATCCTCACTTCTTAGTGCACCCAATAAACCTTCTTCATTGATCCCATGATAGTTTTCTAATACCGTTTTATTTGAAATAACTGAAACAGGCCTGTTTTTAGATTTAAAAAAACTACCTATCTCTTCCACTACATTCATTTCTTCCTCCGAATAAGCCAAATGTAAACTACCACAAGAATTGTACGGTATTTTGGACGTATTTAAATACTCTAACCAAATCTCTCTGGTTCTTACCGCTCTATCATACAATTTCCCATCCGGCTGCCCTACTGGCCAAAGCATGCCAAAATTTCGCACACTTGCACCCAATGAAAATTGGCTTTTTTCAATTACTGTTACTTCATATCCTTTTTGGGCTAATGCTCTTGCTGTGGCTAGCCCCAATATACCTGCACCTACTACTATGGCTGTTTGATTACTCATGCTACTTGTAATTTATCTAATTTTTTAAAATATATATAATTGGCAATGGATAAAATAATAATAATGACCGAAGTTATCATTGCACTGAATGTAAAAAATGAAACCCAACTATAATTGGTATTATTAAAATTTTTAAATAATAAAACCAAGGTGCTTCCCAAATAACCCGCAGCATCTGCCACATACATTAAAAAGCCAATATTGCTTTTAATTTTAAAATAGGCAATCCATCTTTCAAAAAATAATGCATGAAAAGCGATATAGGGCAAATACATTGAAAAACCTACGATGATCATCCATAATGTAGCTGTGATAAGTTGGTTATAAAATAGTAAGGTTGATAAAAACAATAATAATCCGCCAACAAATACAATTAAGAAATTGATAAAAAATGCATTTTTATTACTCTTGATAAAAATCATGGAGCCAATAATAATGATGACCAATATGGCTATTGGCACTTCTGAAACAACCAACATGGTGGGGATATTATTCATCCCAATACTATTCCAAAATTCCACAGCAAAATTATCTCTTAAGTCTCTAAATACAGTTAAGCAAACATAAATAAGGACAGAAAAAATGATACCTGGAGCAAATTGTTTAAAAAAGGCCTTTCTCTCTTTAGATTTCATTGGAAGCCTTTCCGTCCTTGCATTAATATCTTCCTCATTTGGCGCGCTTAATGTATGTAGCAAATACACCCCTACAAATAAAACAGGTAAAAATATTAAACCAGTAAAAAAAGGCATCCACATTTCAGGTACTTGTAAATTTAGTAACAAGTAGCTGCCTACTCCTTTTACAATACCCGATGAAATGATAAAACTTGAAGCCATGGCGACCCCTAGTAACTCCGTGTGTCTTCGGCCTTCAATATAACTAAACACAACCCCCCAAATCATGCCTAAGGGCAAGCCATTCAAAAATATAAATGGCAAATTATAGGGCGCGGGTACAATGCCAAAAAATAATAATGAAACCCATGAAACAGCCATTAAAGTGATTAAGGTAATGGTTCTTTTGTTGGCAGATAATTCAGAAATAATTTTTATTCCAAAATATTTAGAAATGGTATAGCCTATTAATTGGGTAATGATTAATAAAATTTTATAATCCACACCCCATAGCATGATATTATTATACTGTGCAGCAGTAAATGGTTTCCTAAAAGCATACATACTTAAATAGGTAATAAAAACCGCAGATGCTGCTTTTATTATTAATGCTAGTTCACTATTTTTTTTCAGTAATTGCATTTAGGTTAAATCTATGGATACTCGAAAAGGATTATGGTTTACTGCATATTCAAAAGCAGCTTCAACCTCCTCTAATTTGAAGCCTGTTTTTATGAGTTGTTCAAATTCGAAATTTTTATGATTCATTTCCATAAAACTGACTGCATTAATAAAATCTTCATTATTATAATTATGCAACCCTTTAATGGTGATTAAGTTTCGAATGATGTATTCCGCATTGATTTGAACCGCAGGTTGCGCAAAAACAGCGCCAATCCATATTGCGGCACCCCCAATATTTAAAAGCTGAATTGAATTTTCCATTGCATCTATGGCGCCGCTAAATTCAAGAACAATATCAACTTTATCTTGCAAAGACTCATTGGGCAGGTGTATTTCTGATGCGCCAAAATTTCTTGAAATTTCAAGCCTTTCCTTGTTTTGGTCAATTGCTATTATTTTTGCAGCGCCCATTTTAGAAGCCATAGCGCAAGCAATGATCCCTAACATTCCTGCACCATTTACTAAAACTGATTTTCCATTTAATTCGCCAGCCAATCGTATTGCACCTGCAACAGTAGCAACACTACAATTAATAAGAGATGCAATTTCATTGGGTAATTCATTATTCAGAATCGCCATGGGTGTGTTTTTTCTCAAAATAGTATACTCACTTAATCCTCCATGAAAGTGATTATGTTCCGTAATTTGCTCATGCCCATATTTAAATAAATCCTTTGCTTTTTGAGGAATGCCTGCTTTTGATAAATCATCCTCTGGAGAACTTGCAAAAATCGCCCAGGTAATTTTATCGCCAATTTTTAAATCATTGCCTCTTACATCTCTCAATGGCGCTTGTGGCCCCAATTCTTCAATAACTCCAACAATCTCATGTCCTAAAATAGTGGGTGATTTTTCAACCCTTTTTCCTTGATAAGTATGAATATCACTTCGGCAGAGGCTTGTACACAGATTTTTTACTAAAATTTCACCCTCTTTTAAAACTGGTAATGGTTGGGAATTGATTGAAAACTTTTGATTACAATCAACAAAATTTGCAAATTTTGGCACAGATTTTTTATATTGTTTAAATATATGAAATTGTAAATTAGTTCTGAAATAAAGATATAGTATTAATGATTTGTTAATAATAAACAGTTTAACAAAAAAAGAGTCCCGATTACTCGAGACTCTAATTTACGATTGATTGCTATAAAACTAAATAAACCCCCGTTTATTAATTAAACTATTTAATGATCCACATTTTTGCATTGATGTCATCAGCACCCCCATATTGTGCAGTAATCGCAGCTTCTACATTAGCTTTGTTAACTGCTCTCTCCCCTGAAGGGTATTGATATCTTAAAGCAACTCTTTGGCTATTCCCAGTACCAGGACCTGTATGGAAAGTTGGCACGCCTGTTCTTCTCCAGTTATAATAACCTTCAGCACCACTATTTTGATAGAGCGCTAAATACTTTTGCAACAAAATTTGGTTTAATCCTGTACTACCTGCAGCATATTTTACGGTTGCTTGTGCATAATAATCTGCATATTTATAATCAACCGCGTAGTTTACTGATTCAGCTAAAGTACCCCCAGGTTTTTGGAAAGTAACGGTGTTAGCCCCTTCTTTAATACCATAAAATGCTTGTGAAGCTTTGATACCATTTTGATACCAAGTTTCAGCACTTTGACCTGTAATCCAACCTCTGTGTGCTGCTTCTGCCATGTTAAAACACAATTCTTGATAACCAACTTGTGTAGTTGTTTCCGCAGTATAAGTTTGGTAGTAACGCTTACGATTGATAAATGAGTATTTACCATCACCTGCATTTTTACTCATAGTAGCTAAATCTTCACCTGCACCTGCTCCTGCAAATGCATCATAGGAATTTGGTAACTTACCCGAAGCAACTAATGCTGCTGCTGGCTCTGCTACAAAGAAAGTTCTTGGATCTTTCAAACTAGCTAAGTTTCCTAAATAAGTAGATGACATATTATAACGAGTAGCATCAAATCCAAAATTATCAGGATTCGTAGAATACTTGTTAAATTGGTTATTATATACAAAAGTTAAATTTTCTGCATCACTGCCAAAAACCGGATACTTTGTTGGATTGCTTACCGTTTCCGCAAACTTCGCTTTAATAGCTAAATCTGCATCCGCTTCTTTATTTGACAATTGAATTAATACCCTCAGCTTGAAAGCATTCACCGCTTTTTGCCATTTAGACAAATCATTACCATAATAAAAATCACTCGCTAGTACGTAATTGGTTGTTTTTAATGTACCCATTTCAGTATTTGCTTGCTCTAAATAGGTTAATATTTGTTGGAATACTTGCTTTTGTGTGTCATACTTTGGGGTAACATTGGTTAAACCTTTTAAAGCATCAGACACAGGAATATCTCCTAAGTTCATAGTTAAATCATACAAGAAATACGCCTTTAAAAACTTACCAATTGCAGTGTAAGGATTAGGAGATGCAACAGATTTTGTGGCTTCTGCTTCCATTTGTGCAATATTTTTCAATGTATTATAATTACCAAATGAATAGCCTGTCCAATTATACTCATTATTTCCATAATAGTCATAATTACATAAATAATATTGGTTCGATCTTTGTTTCGTATTAAATCCACCATTTGTGAAATTTAATAATACATTGTTTAATATCAAGTTTGCTGGTACACTTGTTGCTCTGTTCGGATCTGCTTGTAATGAATCAAAAGATTTATTACAAGCTGACATTGAGCCTATTACAAGGACTAAGGTTACTATTTGAAATATCTTTTTCATATTTTATTGTTTTTCTTTATTTAAAAAATGAAATTTAAATTGAATCCGTATGATCTTGTTGTAGGTGTTTGTAATCCAATAGAAGACTCACCTGGATACTGATCAATATCTACATCTTTAAATTTCGAATCTGGCATCCAGTACATTAAGTTTCTACCCACTAATGAAACAGTTGCTTTTTTGAAAGGTGACTTTTTAACAAGTCCAGCTGGTAATTCATAAGTAACAACAACCTCTCTTAATTTGAGGTAAGTTTTGCTCATCATGTTTGGCTCAGGGATACCATGTACACGGCTGATATAATCTTGTAAATAGGTCTTAGTTGCGTTAGGAGCAAATGTTAATGAACCATAATTAGTGATTAAACCAGTTACTGCATCATAAGCAATCGCACCGCTACCTACTTGAACACCCTCACCTACATATGACTTAACTCCTTTGTAATCTTGGAATCTTGCTAACCCCATTGCACCTTCGATAGTTTCAATGTGACGACCACCTTGGAATGTTTTCTTTCTAACATAATCTTCCATCATACCACCTACACGACCATCTAATTGGAAGTTTAATGTGAAAGCCTTATAACTAACTTTATTGTTTACACCCCATACATAATCAGGATTTGAATAACCTGCAAATTGTGCTACTGGTAAAACTACTGGACGTCCACCTGCGTCATTAATTATTTGTCCATCCTGTGTTCTTGCGAATTTTCTAATATATATCGCATCTGTTCTCATCCCTTTTGTATAGAAAGTATTTAACACATTCACTCCTGCTGGTAATTCTTCTAAAATATTTTTAAATGACCCAACATTCAAAGTCACATCCCAATTTATACCATTTGCTTTTTTTAGAATTGACCCATTCACTGTAAAGTCATATCCAGTTCTTTTTGTTTTTGTACCATTCACAACATAAGAGGCAAATCCTGAAGCTTGAGAAATTGCTTTTGAGAAAATTTGAGGTCCATCTAAATAACTAAAGTAAGTTGCTTCAATACCAAGTCTATTATTGAATAATCTTGATTCAACACCAAACTCTAAGTTAGTTCTGTCATCAGGTTGCACATCACTATCCAATAAAGTATTGGTGAAAGAAGCCTGTGTGGTATTGTTATAACCTGTACCAGTTGAATATACGTTTGCGTATGTGTAACTTGGTCCACCATAGGTTGAAGAATATTGTTGGCCATAACCAATAGGAAAACTATTATTTGGAGTTGATCCGATATAATCATTTACAAAACTACCGCCACCTCTAACTTTTGCATAGGAAGCTCTCAACTTTAATAAATTAATTTGTTTTGGCATAGTCAAATAGTCACTTAAAACAGTACTCAAGTTAAATGAAGGATAAAAGAAGGAATTGTTATCCTTACTTAAGGCTGAAAGTTGGTCATTACGTCCTGTGATATTCAAATTCGCATATTTGTTTGCTTCAATATCTACTGAGTACAACAATGATCTTACTCTCATTTCTGAAGCAAAATTATATGCCAATACTGGGTTTCTGCTGTTCGCAAAATTATAAACGTTTGGTACGTTCAAATAGTTGGTTGAAGCGAAACTAGAGTTGTAATTAAACTGTCTTAAGTTACCGCCCGCAAAACCAGAAATATTAAAGAATTTTGCAATTTCAGGTGTTCTAAAATTTGCACGGAATTCATTATTCATTTCAAATAAACCTCTTTTATCTTCTCTATAATCTCCTTTACCTTCTTCTCTTCCATAAGGATGCGCGGAAAAAGGCATTTTTTCATTTCTCAACAAATCATAAGTAGTCGCAGAAGTTCTTGCAAACAAATCAACATACTTGTTTAATTTATAAGTTAAACTTGTATAAGCATAGATGTCATTTTTGTAATGCCCTCTTGTCCACTCATAGGCCATGAAATATGGGTTATGGTATCTTTGGTACTCCGCATAAATACTTTGAACGCCTTCCTTTCCTGGCTGCCAATAATTTTTCATATCATCAATATTCCAATCAGCACCTCCCCAAATAGTCATATTGTATATCACTGAATTTGGACCGTAGTCTACGTCTGGAAAATTATCAGAATATTGTCTGCTATAGTTAATATTCGCATCTAAGGTTAATTTAGAGTTGAATCTTAAGGTAGTAGCTAAATTTAAATTCGTAATATTTAAACTTGTATTAGGTAATATGCCTTTATTATAAGTATTGCCTAATGAAAATCTTAAATCAGCTTTTTCTGTAGAAGAAGCAACTGAAATATTAGTAGTATTTAAAATACCTGATTGAATGAAGCGTTTTAAATTGTCTTTACCACGTGCTAACCATGGTGTGCTTGATCTTTTTCCTGTGATAGGATCTACTGGACTATCGTATTGAGGAATCAATTGGCCTTCAAATTTTGGTCCCCATACATCATAATCCGCATCATTGGTACCACCACCTAAACCATCTCCAAACGCATATTTACCGTGATCACCAGGACCGTATTCATCTTGCGTTCTTGGTAAAGCTATAAAACCATTTTGAACGGTCGTACTTGAATTTAATTCAACAGCAAAGCCTCTTTTATCTTTGGTTCCTTTTTTAGTGTTAATGATGATTGCACCATTTTGACCTCTGTAACCATATAATGCAGATGCCACAGGTCCTTTTAAAACGTTATAGGACTCAATATCATCAGGGCTAATATTCCAAGTATCAGAGTTAATAGGGATACCATCCACTACGATTAAGTTAACACGACCGCCTCTTAAAACAAGATTTGGCAATCTTAACATTTCTTGGTTCATACCAACTGTTAAACCTGCAACCTTACCCACTAAGTTATTGATTGGATTCACCTCTCTTGCTTTCACTAATTCAGCTCCTTTTACATCTTGTGTAGCGTAGCCTAATTTCTTTTTTTCTTTTTTAATACCCAATGCAGTTACAACCACTTCATTTAAGGATACATCTTCTTTAACCAATGCAATTACTAAGTCGCCAGCACTTACACCAACTGTTTTAGTGGTATAACCAACATAACTCACTACAATTGATGCATTAGTTGAAACATTGCTAATTGTAAATTGACCATTTGCATTTGTACGTGCAGATTGATTTTGTCCTTTAACCAATACAGTAGCAGCTTCAAGTGCTATTTTTGTATCAGCATCAATTACTTTTCCTTTTAATTGAATGTTTTGCGCAAATGAGACCATACTCAAGCCCAATAACATTAGTGGCGTAATAATCCACTTTAATCTTAGTTGTTTTGAAATCATATTTAAATTTTGAAGCACAAATCTATTGTCAAAATTTTAACATATCTTAATTTCAATGTTAACTAGCTGATACCAAATTGTTACCGGAATATGAATTGATTTCTTTTGGTAACAATAAGATAATTTGGGACAAATTCGAAAACGAATTTTTAAAATGATAGGTTTGCCTAAATAAACAGAACGTATTATATATGAAAAATATTAAATTTATTTCGACAACATTATTTTTGTTATTCGTTATTTCAGGAAACACACAAATAGTAAAATATTTATCTGTACCAGGATATAATGAGTTATCAAAAATTGATACAAGTGGTTATTCAGTTTTACCTAGCGGTAGGTATGTGCAACCTGCAGGTCAATCCATTCGAATTACCCATGACCCATTTGGTTTAGCGATTTCCCCAGATCAAAAAGTGGCTATTACGATGCATGAAAATGCAATTACCCTTATTGATTTGCAAACCATGCAACAAAAACGAATACCAGACTATTTAAAACCAAAAGAAAACCCATTAAAAAAAGGTTCCTTCTTGGGCGTAGCATTTCATACTAATAAAAATATTGCTTATTTAAGCGGAGGTGATGAAGGCTCCGTAATTATATATGATTATGTAAAATATAAAAAGGTAGATTCCATTTTATTAGACGGCATATTTGCAGGTGTTAAATATGAAGGTAGTTTTACAAGTGATTTAATATATAGTGCGCAAAAAAATGAATTGTTTATTTTGGATAGAGGTAATTTTAGATTAGTGAGATATAGTATTGATCAGAAAAAAATTATCGCCTCCATCCCCACCGGGAGACAACCTTTTGGTTTAGCCATGTCGCCTGATCAAAAAACAGTGTTGGTAGCGAATGTTGGTATGTATGCTTACCCATTAGTTGAAGGCACCACTAAAGAAAACTTACAATCACAATATATTAATTGGCATCCTTATGGAAATAACACGAAGGAATCCATAGAAGGAACAGTAATTGACGGTAAAAAAATTCCAGGCATAGGAAGCCCTAATGCAGATGAATCGATGAGCGTTTACGTAATTGACTTATCAACCAATAAGGTGAAAGCGAAATTGAAAACAGGCATGCTGTTAGGCGAACTTGTTGAAGATGCAGAAGTGATTGGTGGTGCAAGTCCCAATTCAATAGTGGTTGGAACTAAATTTGCTTATGTAACTAATGCAACCAATGATAACATTGCAGTCATTGATTATAAAAAAGGACGTATCGTTAAACATATCCCGATTACCGTGGATCAACGAATTGATAAATTAAGGGGAGTACTTCCTTTTGGTATTGATTTAACCAAAGATGAGAAATATTTATTTGTTGCGCTTTTGGGATTCAATGCTGTGGCAAAAATAGATTTGAGTAATGACAAAACGCTTGGACTCATTCCAACAGGATGGGGTACCACACGCGTTAAATTGTCAGCTGATGATAAAACCATTTATGCTACTTCCTGCAGGGGGTTGGGTGCTGGTCCAAATGGTGGAAAAAGTTTTAAGATACCTGTGCAAGGAAGCTATATTGGTGATGTTCAATTGGGCGGTTTTCAAAAAATTGAAAATCCGACCACGGAAAAATTAATAGCTTATACTAAAGTAGTAATTGATAATACCTTTATTACAAAATCGCAAGCAGATAGCTTACCTATGCCTGTATTACCAGAAAGCAAAGTGAGCCCTATAAAACATATTGTGTTTATTACGAAAGAGAACAGAACATTTGATGAAGTTTTTGGACAAATGAAAAACGTAAATGGGGAAAGTGGCCTTGCAAGGTTTGGGTTAGATGTAAATGTGTATGGGAAAAAAGAATTTGTAAAAAATGTAAACGTGACCCCCAATCATCATAAAATTGCCAAACAGTTTTCATTAAGTGATAATTTTTATTGCGATAGCGACGCCTCCATTCATGGACATCATTGGATGATGGGTGTTATCCCAAATGAGTGGGTGGAAGCCAACTCTAGTACTGAAAAATCTGCTGATTATTTTTCAACTGCTCCAGGACGCAGGTTTCCTGGCTCAACGGGTAGCATGGATCCAGAAGATTACGGTGAAATTGGTGGCTTATGGGAAGCACTAGATAGAAAAAAGATAAGTTATTATAATTTTGGGCAAGCCAACGAAACAGCGCATGTTAGAGAAAATTGGAATGATACTGCAACAGGTGCAGGACATATTGTAATGGTACCCATGCAAAAAGGAGTTTGGGAAAGAACATCCCATAATTTTGCAGGTTATAATACCAATATACCAGACCAATTTAGAATGAAGCAATTCGAAGAAGAATTTACAAATAAATGGTTGAATGGGAAAGATAGTATGCCGCAATTAATTACCATGATG